>DASUQZ010000240.1:0-11530 GCA_036280335.1 Solirubrobacterales bacterium | reverse complement strand
ATACTCGAGGCAGGCTGCTTCGTCGGGGAACCGCTCCTGGAACTCCACGATGGTGCGCGGGAAGTCTGGCCGGGCCACAAGCCGAATGTAGGCACGCCACCTGACGGAACCGGATACTCATGAGCGCTGCTATTCCGGCTCCCTGCGTCCTTGGACTGCTTGGCCACAGACGCCCTCGCCTGCACGTCTCCGCCCTCCGACCGCCCCTGTGAACCTTGAGGGGAGAAGGACTAGGGTCAAAGCCATGAGGGTCTTCGTTGCGGGTGCCAGCGGCGCTATCGGTAGGTCCGCTGTTCGTCAACTTGCTGCTGCCGGGCACGAGGTGACCGGCATGACTCGGAGCGAGGAGCGGGCGGGGCGGATTCGGGAGGCCGGGGCCGAGGCGGTTGTCTGCGACGCCTTCGACGCGGAGCGGTTGCGGGAGGTGGTGGTGGCGGCGCGGCCGGAGGTGGTTGTGCACCTGCTGACGGCGCTGCCGCAGCGGTTCAACCCGAGAAGCGACTGGCTGGAGCCGACGAACCGGATCCGGGTCGAGGGGACGCGGAACCTGGTCGCGGCCGCTCTTGCGGCCGGCGCCCGGCGAGTGGTGGCCGAGAGCATCGCCTTCGTCTACCGGCCGGAAGGGTCCTGGGTGAAGGGCGAGGACGATCCGATCGAAGACCGATCGGGCCCCGGGGTGGCTGTCGGCGAGCTGGAGCGGCAGGTGAGGGAGGCCGATCTGGAGGGAGTGATCCTGCGGTACGGGTGGCTGTACGGTCCCGGCACCTACTACGACCACGGCGGCCAGCAGGCCGAGGAAGCGAAGCGGCGGCGCTTTCCCATAGTCGGAAAGGGGACCGGCGTCTTCTCCTTTCTCCACGTCGAGGATGCCGGCGCGGCGACCGTGGCCGCGGTGGAGCGGGGATCTCCCGGTACCTACAACGTCGTCGACGAGGAGCCGGCGCCGCTGCGCGAATGGCTGCCGGTCTACGCGGAAGCGCTGGGGGCGAAGCCCCCTCGCCGGGTGCCGTTCTGGATCGCGCGGCTGGTCGCCGGGGGGCAGATCGCGCGGAGCGCGGCGGAGCTGCGCGGCGCCTCCAATGCCAAGGCGAAGCGGGAGCTGGGCTGGCAGCCGGCGCACCCGAGCTGGCGGCAGGGGTTCGCGGCCGCGCTCGGCTCGTAGGATGGCGGCCGTGGCCGACCTCGACGCTGCCAAGCGGACGCTGCTCGCCGAGCTGCGTGAGCACTCGCTGATCCTCGGCGAGGTGACCCTGGCCAGCGGCGCGGTGGCCCAGTACTACGTCGATGCTCGGCGCACGCTGATGCGCCCGGCGGGCTTCCGCGCGGCCGGTGAGCTGATCGCGGCCGCGGCCAAGGAGCACGGGGCCTCGGCGGTCGGCGGGCCGGCGACGGCGGCCATCCCGCCGGCCTGCGCGGCGATCGCGGGCCCGGACGGCCAGGACCTGGTCGCCTTCTTCGTTCGCAGCCAGCGCAAGGAGCACGGGCTGCAGCGCTGGGTCGAGGGGCCGGTGGAGCCCGGCGTGCGCTGCCTGGTGGTCGAGGACACCGTCACCACCGGCGGCTCGACCGCGACCGCCATCGAGCGGGTCCGGGAAGAGGGCCTCGAGGTCGCCGGTGTCGTCGCCGTCGTCGACCGGCTGGCGGGCGGCGCGGAGAAGATCGAAGCCGCCGCGGAGGCCCCCTACCGGGCGCTGGTCACGATCGACGAGATCTATCCCGACCGCCCGGACCGCGCCTGAGCCGATGGAGCCCGACGCGGTTGAGATCAGGGTCGTCGGCTGCCTGGTCGAGAAGCAGCGGACGACGCCGGACGCGTACCCGCTCTCGCTGAACGCCCTGCGGCTCGCCTGCAACCAGGCGACGAACCGCGATCCCGTCGTCGAGTACGACGAGGCGACCGTCACCGAAGCGCTGCGGCGCCTCGCCCTGCGCGGCTGGACCCGCCTCGCCAGCGGCGCCGGCAGCCGCGCCCGCAAGTACCGCCACCTGCTGCCCGAGGCGCTCGGGGTGGCGGACGACGAGCTGGCGCTGCTCGCGGTGCTGATGCTGCGCGGGCCGCAGACGCCGGGCGAGCTCAAGCAGCGCAGCGAGCGGCTGCATCCCTTCGCCGACCTGGCCGCGGTGCAGGAGACGCTGGAGCGGCTGATCGAGCGCGAGATGGTGGTCCGCCATCCGCGCCGCCCGGGCCAGAAGGAGGAGCGCTACGAGCAGGTCCTCGGCGGTGCGGAGGAGGGCGCCGGCGATGCGGTCGGGCCGCCGCCTGCCGAGGAGCCGGCGGTTCCCGGAGCTCCGGCTTCCGGCAGCGCCTCGGAGGATCGCCTCGACCGGATCGAGCGGGAGCTGGCCGAGCTGCGCGCCGAGCTCGCCCGCCTCCGCGAGGCGCTCGGCGAGGGCTAGCCCTTCCTGCCGATCTGGAGCACCGCGATGCGCCGGCCGCCGGGGATAGCGGCGACCACGTGGGTCTTCAGCGACCCGTGCCGGCGCAGCAGCTTGCGGCCGCCGGCGGTGAGCGGGACCCGGTAGGTGCGGGCGACGCCGCCGGTGAGGCGGAAGGGCCTGCGCCCGATGCTCTGGCTCACTGCCCGCGTGCGGGGCCCGATGCCGCGGTAGTTCTGGACCGGCACCCGGAAGCGGCTGCGCAGGATCAGCTGGCCCGGGCACTCGGTTCCAGTGGGCCACCGGCAGGTGACCCGGACCCGGACCTTGCGGCCGTTCGCCTTGAGGTGCGAGAGCGTGATCGCGACCGGGATCCTGGTCGCCCTGCAACCGAGCAGGCGGTCCTCGCCAGGATCGATGTCGAGGGCGTACGCGCAGACCCGCTGGCGTCCCGACTTGACGACCGGGAGGCTGACGTCGAAGCCGTGACGCGGGCCGGCTTCCGGGAACTCGCCGACGATGTCGCGGCGGGAGCGGGTGGCAACGGCTCCGAGCTCATAGACGGCGACGCCCGGCTCGCCGACCCTGCCGCCGACGGAGAGGCGAATCGCCAGGGGGGCGGTCGGCGCGTTCGGGTCGAAGGCCCATCCCCGCACGCGCACCTGCCCCGGGGCGGGCGCCTTCGCGAGGTCGAGCCAGCCGAGCGGATCGTCGCCGACGGCGAAGGAGGCGGAGCCGACCGTCGGCCCGTCGACGTAGTTGTTGTCGATGTTGATCGTCACCCCGCCCCAGGTCTCGTCGTGACCGCCGCGGTACTGGTGGATGCGCTGATGCGGGTTCCAGGCGTTCGCCGGCACAGCCGGGTCGGCGGTGTTCTGCTGCCCGTTCCAGTTGGCGACCCAGATCGCGTCCGGGAGGTCGTAGCCGGTGCCGATCTGGTCGGCCAGGTCCTCGATCCCGGAGGAGCTGCTGCTGTAGACGCCGGAGAGGTAGCCGAGCGAGTGCAGCTTCTTCGTCCACGCCTCGAGGAAGGCGAGAGTGGCGGCGGTGGCGCTGGAGGTCTGCGTGTAGGCCTCCATGTCGTAGTAGATCGGGCTGCCCGGGCCCATCCCGATCGCGGCGGCGTCTTCGACCGCGTCGATCGCGGCGGCCGTGCCCTGTGCGGTCGCCTGGCTCGAGCTGAGCTTGGCGCAGCTCGAGCAGGCGCTGGTCGGCGCCTGCAGCCCCACGTAGGTGGGGATCAGGTACCAGCCCGCGGCCGTCTGCGAGGCGACCCAGCCGGCGGTCAGGTTCGGTTGCGAGCAGGCGCGGTTGAGGCCGCCGATGTAGACGCCCACCGCCCGGTACGGCGACCTCTTCCAGGCCGACATCGCCTGGGCGGAGGGGGCGGTGCAGGCGTCGAAGCCGAGGCCGGTGAAGATCGCGCCCGAGGATGAGTTGGCGGCGGAGGTGTTGGCGAGCGGCCGCGGCACCGTCGGCAGCGCGGGTACACCCGCACGTGCGGCGCGGCGAGGTTCGACCAGGATCGCCCGCCGCCGTCCGATCGCGCCGGACGGGCAGCGCTGCTGGGCGGATGGGGTACCGAGGTAGACTGCCCGGCGATCGAGCCGCACGCACGTCCGGGGGTGCTGCTGCAGCCGGATCACCGGCCATTCCGCGGGGACCTGGATCGTGCGGCCGTCGAACTGGACACCGCGCTTCTCGGCGCCGGCCGACCCGGGCAGCGTCAGCAGCAGCGCGAGCGCCGCCAGCGCGAGGAGTGCCCAGCGGGCGAAGACGGAGTGGACTGGCGAGGTCAAGGTCTGCACTCTGCGTACAAGCAACCGGAGAGGTCAAAAGTCGCGGGGGGCCGGGCGAAAGCCTGCAGCGAGTGCCCCGAGCTGGATTCGAACCAGCGGCCTATCCCTTAGGAGGGGATCGCTCTATCCAGCTGAGCTATCGGGGCGGAGAGCTGAATTCTCGCTTAGTTGAGCAAAGCTTGTCGAAGTTGGCGCTTTGTGCGCACCACAGGTGCGGGATGGATCGGCAGGATCGCTTGCATGAAGGCGGCAGAGGTATTCGACATGTCCGGCGCAGGGTTTAGTGTGGTGCACATGTCCAAGATGATCCAGATCAGGAACGTGCCCGACGACCTGCACAGGGAACTGAAGATGCGGGCGGCCGCGGCGGGGATGAGCATGTCCGACTACATCAAGCGGGAGCTCAGCCGGCGCAGCCGTAAATCGACGATCAACGAGATCTACGAGAGGAGCCGAGGACGCAGCGCCGGCTCCACCCTCACCACCCAGGACGTCGTGGACACCATCCGCGAGATGCGCGGCGACTGATGCCGGTCGTCGACGCATCGGTCCTCGTCGAGCTGCTCCGTCACGGCGAGCAGGCGCAGGTGGCAAAGGAGCGACTGGATGCCGAGGAATACGCGTTGTGCGCTCCGCATCTGATCGATGCGGAGGTCGGTCAGACGCTGCGGCGCTGGGTCCGCTCGGGGGAGCTGACCGCGGATGCCGCCGGCAGGGCTCTCTGGGAAGTCGGCGATCTTCCCGTCGAACGGGTGGAGCACGAACTGCTCGTCCACGTCGCCTGGGGCCTGCGCGACAACTTCAGCTTCTACGACGGCCTCTACGTCGCCCTGGCGCTGGTGCTCGACGAACCGCTGCTCACCTTCGACGCGCGGCTGGCGCGGGCGGGCGTCGACGTTCCGATCGAGGTGCTGGGTCAGGCGTAGAGGGTCTCGGAGGCGAGCTCCATGGCGCGGCGGCTCCAGAGCTTCACTTCCATGTAGACCCGGTCGCCGTAGCCCTCGAGGGCGTCGAGGGCGATCAGGGTGAAGCGGTTCTGGGAGATCTCCTCCTGGTCGACGGTCTCGCCGTCCAGCACCGCGGTGGCCGCAACCGCGCCGCGGACCAGCGGCCGCCCCCAGACCAGGGTGACCGCGCCCGCCCTGCCGCTCTCGCCGCGCCAGCGGCCGATCACGTCGTCGTTGAGGTCGATGCGCCAATCGGGGTTGTCCTCGGCGAGGACGTCGGTGAAGTCGGCCCTGGCGGCGAAGTCCCGCGGCTCGCCCTCCGGCGGCTGCACGTAGGAGACGTGGCCGAAGAGCTCGAGCCCTCCCTCCTCGCTGTCGGTGCGGGCGGAGCAGGGAATCCAGACCCTGCCGCCCCAGGCGCGCTCGGGGAACCAGTCGACCTCGGCCGGTACCTCGGCTCCCGCGGGGAGGCCCTCGATTCCTGCGACCACCTTCGCGAACTCCTCCCGCAGCCGCTCCGCGAAGCGACCGTGCGGGATCCCCTCCTGGGTCGTGTCGGCGATGAAGCGCGGGATCGGCCGGGGGTTGGGCGTCACGCGCTCACCCTAGTCGAGGCAGTCGCGCAGGTCCGATGCCGCGCGCTCGGGCGGATAGACGTTGATGTCGACGCCGGTGCCGAGCTCGAAGCCGGCCTTGATCGTCAGGCGCGGAGCGATGTCGACGTGCCAGTGGAACTGGTCGGCCCCGCGCGGAGCGGTGCGGACCCAGAGGTTCAGCTCGGGTGGGCCGTCGAAGAGCCTGGTGAGCGCCCGCAGGGCGGTGCGGATCATCGCCGTGCCGCTCTCGTCCGCCTCGAAGCGGGCCGCCTCGCGCCGCGGGATCACCCGCAGCTCGAAGGGGGAGCGGGAGGCCCAGGGGCAGATCAGCGCCGCCTCTTCGTCGATCGCGACGAGGCGATCGCGGCGGCGCACCTCCTCGACGAGGACGTCGCTGAGCAGCCCGCCGCCGGCGGTCCGTTCGCCGTAGGCGCCGACGCGCTCGCGCTCGCGGGCGACCGCGGCCGGCACGAACGGCAGCGCGTAGAGCTGGGCGTGGGTGTGCTCGAGCGAGGCGCCGGCCCCGCCCCCCTCGTTGACGATCAGCTGCAGGTAGGAGGCATCGGGGTGGGCGCGCATCCGCTCGCGCCAGGTGGCGACGGCTGAGGCGAACTGCTCCTCGTCGAGGTCCGCCATCGCCGTCGCGTGCTGCGGCGAGTTGATCAGCACCTCGTGCGCACCCGCCGCCGGCCGCGAGGAGAAGAGGTCGGGTTCGCCCGCCCGTTTGGTGGCCAGGAGCGGGTCCCCGGCGCTGGCGAACGAGCCGGCTTCGGCGGCCGGCGGTGGAGTGGCCGTCTCTTCGCTACCCAGCGCCGGGTAGAGGTTCGGCACCACCCGCGTCGTCCAGCTCGGTCCGTCGGCCGCACCGCCCCCGGGCCGCAGCGCGTAGAGCTCCGGCGGCGTGCGGTCCTCGCGGCCCTCGCAGAACGGGCAGTTGTCGGGACCCTTGGGCTCGGCCGCGCGCGCCGAGAAGCTGTCCGGGCGGGCGGCCCGGCCGGGGGCGAGGATCGTCCTCAGCCCGCTCAGCTGGTCGATGCGGATCTCCGGTGCGCTCAGGAGCGGGAGGGGGGAAGGTCGCCGAGGTCGGGCTCGTCCGCCGCGGGCGGCTCGGGCGGCGACGGGGGTGCCGAGGCCGGCGGCCGGGGCGGTCGCTCGGTGCCTTCGGCCCGGGTCGCCGCGCCCTTGCCGACGAACGGCTCGAGCACGTCCATCGGCAGCGGGAAGACCACCGTCGTGTTCTGGTTGGAGCCGATTTCGAGCAGCGTCTGCAGGTAGCGCAGCTGCAGCGAGGCCGGGTTGGTGCTGATGATGTCGGCCGCGTCGGTGAGTTTCTGCGCGGCCTGCCACTCACCCTCGGAGTTGATGATCTTGGCGCGCCGCTCCCGCTCGGCCTCGGCCTGGCGCGCCATCGCTCGCTGCATCTGCTCGGGGATCTCGACGTCCTTGATCTCGACCGTGGTGACCTTGACGCCCCACGGCTCGGTCTGCTCGTCGATGATCTTCTGCAGCTCTTCGTTGAGCCGCTCGCGGTCGGCGAGGAGCTGGTCGAGCTCGGCCTTGCCGAGCACCGAGCGCAGCGCCGTCTGCGAGATCTGCGAGGTGGCGATCAGGTAGTTCTCGACCTCGACCACGGCGCGGTTGGAGTCGACGACGCGGAAGTAGGCGACCGCGTTGACCCGGCAGGGCACGTTGTCGCGGGTGATCACCTCCTGCGGCGGGATGTTGAGGGTCACCGTCCGCAGGTCGACTTTGACCATGCGGTCGACGATCGGGATCAGCAGGATCAGCCCCGGCCCCTTCTGGGCGATCAGGCGGCCGAGCCGGAAGATCACGCCGCGCTCGTACTCGCGGAGGATCCGGACCGAGGCGCCCAGCGCGATCAGCGCGAAGAACGCGACGACGATGAAAATTCCTGCCACTGCCTCCATCAACCGGCTCCTTCGCTCGTGTGGACCGTGGTCTGCGGCTCCGGGCGCACCACCAGGGTCAGCCCGTCGACCGCCTCGACCCTGACTCTATCCCCCAGCCGAACCGGGGTCGCTCCTTCGGCCAGCCGCGCCCGCCAGAGCGCCCCCTCGATCCAGACCTGCCCCTCGGGGTCGATCGAGGTGCGGGCCTCGGCGTCGGCGCCGACCATCTCCTCGGCGCCGGTGCGGACGCGGTCGTTGCGGTGCGCCTCCCAGACTTTGCGGCTGACGAAGTAGAAGGTGATCCCGGAGAGGAGCCCGAGCGCGATCAGCCCTCCGCCGGCGTAGTCGGCGACGTCGTTGTCGGAGCCGAAGGCGACGACCCCGGCCGCGGTCAGGCCGGCGACGCCGAGGACGGCGAGCACGCCGCCCGTGGGCAGCAAGAGCTCGGCCGCCAGGAGGCCGAAGCCGACGATCGCGATCAGGACGAACAGTTCCATCGACTCGATTATCCGCCGTCCAGCGCGTAGCGGCGCAAGTCGGCTTCCAGTTCGGAGTGATTGCTGTAGGGGCCCTGCTTGAGATAGAGGAGCTCGCCGGAGCGGTCGTAGAAGGCGGTGTCGGGCAATCCGCCGCGCCCGCCCATCGAATCGAGGACGTCTTTGTCGGGATCGCTGTAGCTCGGATACGGGACCGGTTCTTCGCGCAGGAAGGTGGCGGCGGCGTCATCGGAGTCTTCGGAGTTGACCCCGAGGAAGGCGACCTTCTTTCCGTAGCGGGCCGAGAGCTCCTGCAGGACCGGGAACTCTTCCCGGCAGGGCCCGCACCACGACGCCCAGACGTTGACCACCACCGGGTGCCCCCGCAGCTGCCCGATCCGCTTCTCGTAGGCGTCGATGCCGCCGGGAAGCAGCTCGTTCCCCTGGTCGTAGAGGGCGGCGAGGGGTGCCGGCGCGCCCGCCAGCGCCTTCGCGTAGTTCGGGTGCGAGCCGCCCGAGCCCTCCCCGCCGGAGCTCCCGCAGCCGCTGTGGAGAAGCGCCGCCAGGGCCACGGCGGTCAGCGCCAGGAGTGGTCTCGTTCGCTTCCGCATCCGCTCAATGGGTACAATACGTACGTCTGGTTCGCGATTCGCGAGCCGCTGAGTTCTCGGGGGGACTGCAGGAGCCCCGCAGCCTCGTTCACTTGTCCTCGTCGTGTCAACGCGGCGGGACTGAAGCCGGAAGCCTTCTATGGCCAAGACCAGCGACGTTGCCGCAGACGCGGCAGTTCCTTCAAGCGCCGACATCGAGCGGGCGGCGGCGTTTGCCCGTGAGCCGTTCCTGCTCGACGGCGAGGGGCCCGAGGCGCTGGCGCCGGGAACGGCGCGCCGCCGGGCTCTCGACGCGGCTCTGCAGGAGCTCGAGGCGGGGGCCGAGCACCCCTCGATCGAGTGGCGGCGGAACTTCTCGCTGCTGCTGGGGCTGGAGCGGTTCCTCGCCGAGGAGCCGCCTAAGCTGCGCGACGGGGCGGAACTGAACCCGCACCAGGTCGATGCCCTCTCCGGGACCCTCGCCGAGCTGATGGGACAGCAGCAGGTCGGCGGCGACGGGGTGCCGGAGAACGGGAACGGAAGCGAAGCGGCCACCGCGACCTCGCCCCCCGATCTCGGAGCCGACGGCTCCGGCGAGGCGGACGAGGACGAGGACGAGGAGCTGGCTCCCGACGAGGAGCCCCAGGACTGGGAAGAAGGGCTCGCCGACGAGGACGAGGAGGTCGTCGAGGAGGCCCCCGAGGACCCCGGCGCCGAGCGCCGCTTCTGGTTCGAGCACGCGACCGGGGCCGGCAAGACGGTCGCCGCGGTCGGCTTCGTCGAGGCGACCCGCACCGGCGGCGTCCTCATCCTCACCCACCGGCGCAACCTCGTCGACCAGTTCATCGGCGAGATCTCCGACCGCGGCTACAAGGAGCGCCTGCGCCCGCCGCTGATGGACGGCCGCGACGACCCCGACGGGCCGGTCACGGTCGAGACCTACCAGTGGTTCGTCCGCAACCACAAGAAGATCTCCGACGCCTATTCGGTCGTCATCTGCGACGAGGCCCACACCGCGCTCGGCGAGAAGACCAGCGCCTGCATCCGCCAGTGGACCGGCCCCGTCTACATCGGCATGACCGCGACCGGGGCGCTGATCGCCCGCCACGTCGCCGACCTCTTCCCGACCCAGACCTCGCGCTTCGACCTCGCCCAGGCGGCGCGGCGGGGCGTAATCGCGCCGCTGCGCTGCCTGCGGATCCCGCCGGGGCCCGGGGTGCGGACGATCGCCAAGGTACCTCTGCGCAAAGGCGAGGTCGACCAGGACTTCGACCAGGAGGAGCTGGCCGCGCTGCTCGACCAGGAGCCGTTCAACGTCGCGATCGCCGACCTCTACCGGTCGCGCTTCCGCAAGATCCCGGGGGTCGTCTACACCGCCGGTGTCCAGCACGCGAAGAACGTCGCCAAAGCCTTCCGCGACGCCGGCATCAACGCGCAGGCCGTCTCCGGGGAAACGCCGAAGCGCGAGCTGGCGGAGATCCTCGCCGGCTTCGAGCGCGGCACCGTCGACGTGCTCTGCAACGCGATGCTGCTGGCCGAGGGCTGGAACAGCCCGCGGGCGACGATCTGCATGCACCTGGCGCCGACCGCCTCGCGGCGGATCTACCAGCAGCGGGTCGGCCGGGTGACCCGGCGCGCGCCGGGCAAGGAGGCGGGGATCGTGATCGACTTCGTCCACCCGGCGACGACCCACGACGAGACGATCGTCACCCTGCACAGCCTGCTCGACCGCGACGTCTACCGCGGCGGCGCGATCGTCGTCGGCCCGGTGCGCCGCGGGCGGGGCCGCAAGATCCGGGTCGAGCGGCGGATCGTCCCCGTCTCCGAGAACGAGCAGCGGCGGATGGAGGTGCTGGAACGGGAGATCTGGCGGACCGCCGTCGAGAACCTCGACTACCCCGAGCAGCATGCCTGGGCCGCCCTGGCCGGGGCCCGGGTCAACACCCAGGGCTGGCGGCGGGCGCGGGCGATGCTGCAGAACGACCGCACCAAAGAGCTGCGCCGGCGCTTCCTGCTCACCTGCGTGCAGCGCAACCGCAACTCGCAGCTGCGGCTGAAAGCGCTGAGCGAGATCTCCGACCTCGGCGACCCCGACGCTTTCGACGACGCGATCGACATCGTCGGCACCTGGAGCCGCGAGGACAAGCGGGCGGGGACGAAGACGCTGCTGCAGGCGCTGGTCGACAAGCGGATCGGCCGCCGCGATCAGGCGCAGGCGTGGGTCTGGCGGCTCGCCGGATACACCCGCGAGCTGCACGAGGAGTACGCGGTGCAGCGCTGGCCGGAGACGAAGCGGCTGCTCGGCCTGCTCGTCAACTCCTCCGGTCGGGCGCACGGGCGCAACGCGCGCCGGCTCGTCCACGCGGCGCGCAAACAGGACCGCCGGCTGGCGGTGGCGCTGCTGGCCGCCGCGGTCTCGCACACGCCGGAGGGTGAGGAGGTGCTGCGCGGGGCGCGGATGCGGATGGCGCGGAAACCGTCGGCCGTCGCGCGCGAGCTGCTGAAGAACTTCCCGAAAGGCAAGCGGCGCCGCAAGCGCAAGCGCAAAGACGGCCAGGGCGCCAACGGCCGCAAGCCGAAGGCTTCAGAAGCGGGTGAGGTGGACCTCGCCGGCGCCGACGGCGACGCGCCCGCCGCCGGGGGTGACGACCAGGAGGTAGCCCCGGTCGTCGATGCCGTCGGCGACTCCTGAGCCTCCCTCCCAGGCGACCTCTCTTCCTTTCAGCGCGTCGCGTTTGCGCCAGGCGGCGAGGACTTCGGGCGGCTCTGCTTGGACCCAGCGGTCTAGGTGGCGGTTCAAGACTTCGGTTGCCGTTAGGGGGGTCGGGGGGGGGGG
>DASUQZ010000239.1:0-5239 GCA_036280335.1 Solirubrobacterales bacterium | reverse complement strand
TACATGATCAACCTGGTCCGCTACGGCTTCGTCGGCTACTCCGAAGTGAGCATCGCGCTCTCCCTCGCGGCGCTGACCCTCGCCACCGCGGTCCTCTTCCTGATCAACCTCCGCCTCTTCACCCGCGGCTACCGCCTCCGCGCCTAACCGCACCCCCGAACTGCATCAAATTCTGGTCCTAGAACAACCAGAATTTGATGCAGTTCGGGCTACGCGTCGACGTTCTCCCTGATCCAGGCGAGGTAGCCGGCCGAGCCGGCGAGGATCGGGGTGGCGATGATCTCCGGTTCGTCGTAGGAGTGGGCCTCGCGGATCGCCGCCTCGACCGCCTCGTAGGCCGCCCGCGTCGTCTTCGCCAGGCACTGCCACTCCCGCTCCTCCTCGACTGCCCCCTGCCACCGATACCGACTGACGATCGGCCCCACCACCTGCACACAGGCAGCCAACCGCCGCTCCACGAGCAGCTCAGCCAAACCCCCAGCCTCCTCCTCGGACCCCACCGTGGTCAGCACCTGCACGTAGTCGCTCATGGGTGCGCCGGAGCTTAGAAGGCCGACCGGGTCACCCCCTCCAGACACTCAACCTCGAGCCATAGCGAGAGGTGTCTGGAGGGGGTGACCCGGTCGGCCAGCAACGCTGGGTCCTATCCCGGATCGGCCACCGGCACGCCGACCTTCTCATGGTCATCCGGGAGCAGCAGGATCGCCCCCTCGCCGGTCACGTAGGCCTCCTCGCCGTGCTGGGTGACGTCCATGCCGGTCGCCTCTTCGTGGTCGGTCGTCCGCAGCGGCATCACCGCGCCGATCACCTTCAGCAGCACGAAGGTGGCGACGAACGCGTAGGCCGGCGCCGCCAGCACCGCCAGCACCTGGTCCCAGAGCTGATCGGCGTTGCCGTAGAAGAGCCCGTCCGAGATCCCGTTCCAGCTCTCCTGGGCGAAGAAGCCGATGAAGAGGATCCCGAAGAGGCCCGCGGTGCCGTGGGCGGCGAGGACGTCGAGGGTCTCGTCGACCCGGGTCCGCGTGCGGTAGGCGATGATCCCCCAGCTCGGGATCGCCCCCAGCACGCCGAGCAGCATCGCCCAGCCGGGGCTGATGAAGCCGCCGGCGGGGGTGATCAGCACGCAGCCGACGACGATCGCGGTGGCGGCGCCGATCGCCGTCACCTTCCGGCCGCGGATCGCGTCGAGCACGAACCAGGCGACCAGGGTGGCGGCCGGGCAGATCAGCGTGTTGACGAAGGCGAGAGCGCTCGCTTCGCCGGTGTTGAAGCCGCTGCCGCCGTTGAACCCGAACCAGCCGAACCACAGCAGCCCCGCCCCCAGCAGCACGTACATCGCGTTGTGCGGGAGGAGCGCCTGACGCCCGTAGTCTTTCCGCGCTCCCACCACCAGCGCCGCCGCCAGAGCCGAGAACCCGGAGGCCATCTCGACCGGCACGCCGCCGGCGAAGTCGAGCGTGCCGCCCTCGATCAGCCAACCGCCGCCGAAGGCCCAGTGGGCGAGGACCGCGTAGACCACCACCGACCACAGCGCCGCAAAGACGAGGAAGGCGCTGAACCGCATCCGCTCCACCACGGCGCCGGAGACCAGCGCCACGGTGATGATGCAGAAGGTCCCCTGGAAGGCGAAGAAGAGGAGCTCGGGGATCGTCCCTTCGCCCCGCGGGGCGAAGTCGACGCCGTTCATGAAGGCGTGGCCGAGGCCGCCGATCAGGTCACCTTCGCCGTCGAAGGCGAGCGAGTACCCGACCGCCGCCCAGGTCACCGTCGCGACCGCGATCGCGGCGACGCACATCATGAAGGTGTTCAGGGTGTTCTTCGAGCGCACCAGCCCGGCGTAGAAGAGGCCCAGCGCCGGCGTCATCAGCAGCACCAGCGCCGTGGCGACCAGCATCCACGCCGTATCGCCCGTGTCGATCGCGGCGATCATTTGCCCACCGGCGTCACGGCGCCTTCGTCGGTGTCCCCGGTGCGGATCCGCACCGCCCGCTCGAGCGGCACGACGAAGATCTTGCCGTCGCCGACCTCACCGGTCCGAGCCCCTTCGCAAAGGGCTTCCACGGTCTTGTCAGCGAAGCCGTCGGAGACCGCGACCTCGAAGCGGACCTTCTCCGAGAGGCCCATCTGCACGGTGGTCCCTCGATAGGTCTCGACCCGGTCCATCTCACCGCCATGTCCCTGGACGCGGCTCATCGAAAAGCCCCGGACCTCGGCCCGGTGCAGCGCCTCCAGGACCTGGTTCGCCCGCTCGGGGCGGACGATCCCGATTACAAGTTTCACTTTTCCTCCCTCTCCGCTTGCTGCTGCCGCTCCTGCGGCCGCGAGCCTATCGGGATGGCAAGTGGGATTGCGCAGCGCTCGTCACCCGGGGCCCCGGGCCACGCCGCTCCCTACAATCAGCAGCGAATGACGAGGCGGGTCCGCAAGCGGCGACGCAAGCCCCACCATCCCATCTGGCACAAGATCGCGATCCCGCTCGGGGTGCTCGCTGCGCTTGTGCTGGTTGCCGGTGGGATCGGCGCGGCCTGGGCGCTCAGCGTCTACAACTCGGCGCCGGCCCTCTCGAGCCTGAAACCGGTCAAGAAGGGCCGCTCCTCGGCGATCTACGCCGCCAACGGCGACCTGATCGGCTTCATCCGCTCCGAAAACGTGCGCCAGCCGCTGCCGGCGAAGTCGCTGCCGCAGGTGCTCAAAGACGCCACGGTCGCGATCGAGGACAAGAACTTCTACGAGCACGGTGCCCTCGACTACGAAGGCATCGTCCGCGCCGCCTGGAAGGACCTGCAGGCCGGCGCCCCGGTCCAGGGCGCCTCGACGATCACCCAGCAGCTGGTCCGCAACCTCTACATCTCCAACCCCGAGAACACGATCGAGCGAAAGCTGAAGGAAGCGAAGCTCGCGGTCGAATTCGACGAGAAGCACAGCAAGGAATGGATCCTCAAGGAATACCTCAATACCGCTCCCTACGGGACGGTCGAAGGGCAGACCGCGGTAGGGGCTGAGGCGGCCGCGCAGACCTACTTCAGCAAACCCGCCAAAGAGCTCAACCTGACCGAGGCGGCGCTGATCGCCGGCCTGCCGCAGGCGCCCTCCGAATACAACCCGTTCCTCGACCCGAAGGCGGCGCTGAAGCGGCGCAACGAGGTGCTGGCGGCGATGGCCGACGAGGGCTACATCACCCAGGAGGAATACCGCGAGGCGATCGATCGCGGCCTCGGCACCGATCCCGGCAGGAAGTACCAGGCGATCAAGGACCCGTTCCTCTTCAACCTGGTCCAGGAGGAACTGATCGACCGCTACGGGATCAACACCGTCCGCAACGGCGGCCTCAAGGCCTACACGACGATCGACCCCGACCTGCAGCAGCGGGCCGAAGAAGCGGTCGAAGGCTCCTGCTACGCCTGCTACCCCGGGGGACCGGCGGCCGGGCTGGCCTCGGTCGATCCGGAGACCGGAGCGATCGTCGCCCTCGCCGCGACCGAGGGCAACGAAGACGAAAGCCAGTTCAACTACGCCTGGCAGGCGCGCCGGCAGCCGGGCTCCTCCTTCAAGACGATCGTCCTCGCCGCCGCGGTGAAGGAGGGGATCGATCCCGGCAGCACCTACTACAGCGGCGCCTCCCCGATGACCCTCGAGATCCCCGGCGGCGGAACCTGGACCGTCAACAACTCCGAGGGCCACGGGGCCGGCACGATGAACCTGGAAAGCGCCACCTGGGACTCGGTCAACGTCGTCTACGCGCAGCTCGACCTCGACGTCGGGCCCGAAGACGTGACCGAGATGGCCCGCGAACTCGGGATCGAAGCGCCGCTGGAATCGGTACCGGCGGAGGGGATCGGCGGCCTCGGGGTCGGCGTGGCGCCGCTGGAAATGGCCAACGCCTACGCGACCATCGCCAACGGCGGCGTCCACCACGACGCCACCGCTGTCAGCAAAGTCGTCTTCCCCGGCGGCAAGGTCGACGACTTCGAGGAGGACCCCGGCGAACGGGTCCTCACCGAGGGCCAGGCCTACGAAGTGACCCGCATCCTCGAGGGCGTGATCACCCAGGGCACCGGCGCCGGCTACACCTCCATGGGCTGCTCCGACGCGGCCGGCAAGACCGGCACCTCGGAGGAGCTCTCCGACGCCTGGTTCGTCGGCTACACGCCGCTCTTCTCGACCGCCGTCTGGGTCGGCCACCCGGCCTCGCGCGAATACACCGGCTACGGCGGTCCCACCGCCGGCCCGATCTGGAGCTCCTTCATGTCCTCGGCCCACGAAGGCGAATGCCCCGAATTCGAGGAACCGAGCACCCCGGCCGAGCTCGAAGGCCTCGAGAGCGACCACACCTCCGACTCGGGCTACGAAAGCTACGAAGGCGAAGAAACCTACGAAGGCAGCGAAGAAGAAACCGAGGAGCCGGCGGACGAGGACAAATCCAGCGGCGAAGACGCGGCCCAGGAAGACGCCCCCGCGCCCGAACCCGAACCGGCTCCCGCACCCGAACCGACCCCGGCACCCACCCCCTCGCCGCCTGCCGGCGGCGGCATCAGCCCAGGCTGATCAACTCGATCCGGTAGCCGTCGGGGTCCCTGACGAAGGCGATGCGGTGGCCGGTGGTGCGGCCGCCGGGGCGGTAGGGGGGCTTTTCGGGCTCGATTCCCTGCTCGGCGAGGCGTTCGAGCGTCGCGTCGAGGTCGTCGACGCCGAGGGCGATGTGGTTGTAGCCGGTGCCGTGGTCGTAGGAGTCGACGCCGTGGTTGTAGGTGAGCTCGAGGCGGGGGTCTTCGCCGGGCATCGCCATGAAGACGTTGATCGCCTCGTCGCCGATCGGCGAGCGGCGCACCTCCTCGAAGCCGAGCTTCTCGTAGAAGGCCACCGAGCGGTCGATGTCGCCGATCCGGTAGCAGGTGTGGAGAAAGGTCGTCACCGGGGGCGCTCTAGGTTACCGCGGGTGGAAATTCCCCAAAACCAGGTAACAGCTTCTTCTTCCATTGAAGGCCGTCAAGCGGCGTACTAGGCTGCCGCGGTCGGCAGCGGGGACCGCCCCGACGCCTCAGATTCATTCCTCACAGAAAGGCACCCTCTTGCACAGCAAGCTTTCAAGCCGCGCCCGTCTGCGCGCACTCGTCCTCGCGGCATCGGCGGCCGCTCTTGCCCTCGTCGTCACCGGGGCCGGCGCCGGCGCGGCCACGCCGACCGGCGAGACCAAGACGATCACCATGGAGTTCGCCAAAGGCAAGATCAAGTTCGCCGG
>DASUQZ010000238.1:0-2625 GCA_036280335.1 Solirubrobacterales bacterium | reverse complement strand
ACGATCAGGAAGAGCGCCGCGAGGATCGGGGCGCGGAAGGCGAGGCCGCCCATCTCGCGGATGTCCTCGCTGCCGGTGCGCTCGACCAGCAGCGCGACGATGACGAAGATCGGCGCGACGACGAGGCCGTGGTTGACCATCTGCAGGATCGCCCCGTCGGCCCCGTCGGCACGGAGGGCGAAGATGCCGGCGGTGATGAAGCCGAGCTGGGCGATCGAGCTGTAGCCGGCGATCAGCCGCACGTTGGTCTGGGTGAAGGCCATCACCGAGCCGTAGAGGATCGAGGCCAGGGCGACCAGCAGGATCACCTCCTGGAATTCCACGGTGGCGTCGGGGAAAAGCGGCAGCACCACCCGCAGGAAACCGTAGGCGCCGACCTTGGCGAGGACGCCGGAGAAGACAGCCAGCGCCGGCAGCGGCGCCGCCCGGTAGGCGTCCGGCATCCAGCCGTGGAGGAGGAAGGCCGGCATCTTGACCAGGAAGGCGGCGGCGAAGAACCAGAAGATCCACTGCTGGCTGCCGTGGCTGAGGCCCTGTTCGGAGAGCGCCGCGATCGAGAAGGTGAGGTCGCCCCCGTCGGCGGCGATGATCCCGGTCGCGATCGCCGCCACCAGCATCAGCAGCGAGCCGATCAGGGTGTAGACGATCATCTTCAGGGTCGCCGAGGAGGCCGTCGGCCCGCCTTCGCCCGTCCGGTCGTGTCCCCAGGCGCCGAAGAGGAAGTAGAACGGCACCAGCATCAGGTCGAAGAAGAGGACGAAGAGCAGCAGGTCCTGGGCCAGGAACGACCCCAGCGTCGCCGTCTCGGCGAACAGCATCAGGAAGAAGAAGGTCTTCGCCCGCTCCTGCTCGCGGAAGGCGGCGAAGGTGACGCCGCCGACCCAGAGCACCGTCGTCAGCAGCAGCAGGAAGAGGTTTAGCCCGTCGACGCCGAGGCTGTAGTCGACACCGAGGCCGGAGATCCAGGGCTCGTCGACCGCGTACTGCAGCCCCGAGGTGCCGTTGTCGAAGCCGACCGCGATCGCGATCGCGACGCCGAGGGCGACGAGGGTGCCGAGGACTGCCCACGGCGCCGCCGCCCGCCGCGGCAGGAAGAGGCCGACGAGGCCGAAGGCGAGGGGGGCCCAGAGGAGGACGCTGCTCATGAGCTGCTCAGCAGGAAGTAGAGGGCCAACCCGGCGAAGCCGGCGATCAGGAGCAGCGCGTAGCTGCGGACGAAGCCGCTCTGGAGGACGCGGACGACGCCGCCGGCGCCGCGCACCGTCTCCGCCGTGCCGGTGACGATCCCGTCGACGACGAGGCGCTCGAAGGTCCGGTTGGCGAAGCGGCCGATCGCCAGCGCCGGGCGGACGACGAGGAGGTCGATCGCCTCGTCGAAGTACCACTTGTTGACGAACAGGGTGTGCAGCGGGCGCAGGCTGCTTTCAAGCCGCCGCGGCAGCTCCGGCCGCGCCACGTAGAGCAGGTAGGCGATCCCGATCCCGATCAGGGCGATGACGCCGCCGATCCCGAGCCCGACGTAGTCCTGGCCGAGCGTGGGGTGGATCTGGGCAAGCGGTGAGCCCTCCCACACCGGGTCCAGCCACTTCTCGACGACGTCGTCCACGCCGGGGATCTGGACGAGGCCGCCGAAGAGCGCGAGGAAGGCGAGGACACTCATCGCCAGCCGCATCGGCAGCGACTGCTCGGCGATGTGGTGCTCGGGGCCGGGGAAGCCGACGTCGGTGTCCTCGGGCTCGCCGGTCGCCGGGTTCTTCGGTGCCTCGTGGGCGACGTGGCCGGTGTCGATCAGCTCCTGGGCCTCGTTGCAGGGCGTCCCCGGCAGGACCCGGAAGACGAGCCGGAAGCTGTAGACGGCGGTCATCAGGGCGCCGACGTAGCCGAGCACGGTGAAGATCAGGTACATCCCCCCGCGCGCCTCGGCGAAGGCGAGGATCTCGTCCTTGGAGAAGAAGCCGGAGGTGCCCGGGACGGCGGCGAGGGCGAGGGCGCCGCAGACGAAGGTGATCGAGGTGAACCGCATCGCCCTGGCGAAGCCGCCCATCTTGTCGATGTTCTGCTCGTTGGCCATCGCGGCGATGATCGAGCCGGCCGCCATGAAGAGCAGCGCCTTGAAGAAGGCGTGGGTCATCAGGTGGAACATGCCGGCGCTGTAGGCGCCGATCGAGACGCCCATGATCATGTAGCCGATCTGGCTCATCGTCGAGTAGGCGATAGCCCGCTTCAGGTCGGTCATCACCAGCGCCATCGTCGCCGCGACCAGCAGCGTCGCCAGGCCGCCGAAGGCGGCGATGTCGGCGGCGGTCGGGGCGAGTTCGAAGAGGACGTGGGTGCGGGCGATCAGGTAGACGCCGGCGGTCACCATCGTCGCCGCGTGGATCAGCGAGGAGACCGGGGTCGGGCCCTCCATCGCGTCCGGCAGCCAGGTGTGGAGCGGGAGCTGGGCGGACTTGGCGAAGGCGCCGACGAGAAGCAGCAGGCAGATCGCGACGATCGTCCACTCGTTCGTCGTGAAGACCTGCGGCGCCTTCTCGAAGACCTCGCCGTAGTCGAAGGTCCCGAGTTCGCGGAAGATCAGGAAGGCGGCGAGGACGAGGCCGATGTCGCCGACGACGTTGATCACGA
>DASUQZ010000237.1:0-5849 GCA_036280335.1 Solirubrobacterales bacterium | reverse complement strand
CGAAGTACTTGTAGAAGTCACTCTTCGAGACCGCCGCCCGCTGGCCGATGAGTGAAACAGTGGCCTGCTGGTACCCGGCCTCGTGCAGGGTGGAGATCAGCCCGTCGATCAGTCTTTCGCGCTGGTTTCGCGCTACGTACTCAGGCGAAAGCCCGTGGCGTCCCCTCGGCAAACGGTCCATTCCCGTATCGAAGTCTGCCACCGTACTGTCACTTTCGTCCTCCGGCCTCGCTAATCTTCCCCACGCCCAGGTAGGGAGACAGAACGAACTGGGACAGTTCGGGCAGCAGCTCGGGCACGCTCTCGACCTCACCGCGGCGGATCTGCTGCTGCAGGATCCAGGCGATCCCGCCGACCAGCGACTCCTCGATCGTCTCGGGGAGATCGGCGCCGTCGGGGGCGTTCTTGCGCAGCAGCGCGACGAAATCGCGTATTCCGGCCTCGTGGAGGCGGGCCGAGCCGGGCGTCGCCGAGATCGCCTCGACCATGCACATCCGCGCCGCGGAGGGATGATCGGCCAGGAAGCCGAGCAGCGCCTCCAGGCCGGCGACGATCCGGTCTTCGGGGGAATCGTCGGCGGCCCGTTCGCAGGCCTCTTCGACCACTACCCTCATTTCGTTGATGGACGAGTCGATGGCAGAGAGGAAGAGGTCCTCCTTACCGTCGAAGTTGTCATAAAGAGTTTTACGAGCGACCGCCGCGCGCCGCACGATGTCGGCAATCTTGGTTGCCTCATAGGTCTGCTCGGCGACCAGCTCGGCGATCGCGTCCATCATGCGGCGCCGCTTGTGACTGGCAACGAACTCCTTGGGCAGCTCCGGCCGAGTCGGCGTCATCGGCTTCCCTTACCTATCTGGCGCCCGAATCGAACGATGTCAGGGGTTCTTGATGCCCTACGCGAGTAACTGATGGTCTGGTACCGTGACAAAACTTTCCTCGTTTTTAATCAGAACTGATGAGTTTTCGGTGCCGCTTGAGCAGATAAAGATGAGCCAAGAGACCCTTCTCGCCGCGATCGGCAACGACTGGCCGCCGGAGCAGGTCGAGGCGGCTCTCGAGCTGCTGGCAAACCGGAGCGGCAGGTTCCCGTCCGGGATGCGGAAGCTTCCCAGCGAGCTGATCAGAGCGATCCAGCGGGAGCGCCTGATCATCGCGATGCTCAACGCGGCCGCGGAGCTGGGTTACCTCCAAACCAACGTCCAGGACGTGATCGACCGCGCCGGAGTCTCCCGACCGACCTTCTACGAGCATTTCTCCAACAAAGAGGACTGCTTCCTGGCCGCGTTCGACACGAGCGCCGAACGGCTCCGCAAGAAAATGGCCGGCGCCGCCCGCAGGGGAGGACGGGTCTGGCGCGATCGCGTCCGCTATGCCCTCGAAGCCCTGCTCCGTTTCGCCGCGCGCGAGCCCGACACCGCCCGCATGATGGTCGTCGAGGCGAGGGCCGCCAGCACCACTGCGGTTAGGCGGCGTGTCGAACTGATGGACGAGTTCGCGAGGTGCCTGCAGGGCCAGGTCGAAGAGCTTCTCCCCGAGGGGGGCTCGTACCCCCTGGTGACCGCCTCGGGAATCACCGGCGGCATCGAATCGCTGCTTTATTCCCGCCTCTGCAAGCAGGAGTACGACCAGCTCGAGGCGCTTCTTCCCTCGCTGATGTACTTCGTCGTGCTTCCGTACGAAGGTCATGAGGCGGCAAGTGAGGCGTTTGCGATCAACTAGCTCCAGAGTACTAAAATTAGACACTAAGTACAGCCTTTTTCTGGGTTGTTCAAGCTAGTCTCCGGCGGGATGCGCGCCCCGAGAGCCGCCCGCTCCGCCCTCTACCTGCTCTGCGCCGCGGCGCTCTCGATCGGAGCGACGGCGACGATCGCTCCCAGGACCTTCTACGACGACTTCCCCTTCGTGGCCCAGTGGGTAAACCTGCTGCCGCCCTACAACGAGCACCTCGTCACCGACGTCGGCGGCCTCTACCTCGGCTTCGCCGTCGTCCTCGGCTGGGCCGGCTGGTCACTCGAGCGCTCCCTCGTCCGGGCGGCCTCGGCAGGCTGGCTGCTCGCCGCCGCTCTCCACTTCGTCTTCCACGCGGGGCACCTCGAGGGCTTCAGCACGGCGGACGCGATCGCCGAGCTGGCTTCCCTCGCCCTTCTCGTCGGCGCGCCCGTGGTGGCGCTGTGGGCGGCCGGGGGCTCTGGCCCGCCGTCGCCGAATGCCCGGCAACCCTAAAATCTCTCGTCCGCGGTTCCTGGAGGGGTGCCGGAGTGGTTGAACGGGGCGGTCTCGAAAACCGTTGGCCCTCGTAAGGGGGCTCGTGGGTTCGAATCCCACCCCCTCCGCTATTGCCCTGAGCGACCGGCTGCTCCCATCCGGGGAGTTTGAACCGGTACCCTTGACACTGCGGTTTGTTGAACCGCGCGGGTGAGGAGGAGAGGACCGGCAACATCGGCCAACGTATGCCGGTCCTCCCACGCTGCAATGAAGGCCCGTCTCCGGGCCACATCGCGGGCCCGAGTATAGAGTCGGCCTCAATTAATCGAGCTGTACCCAGGCAGGCAATCCCGCTGCTTCCGAAAACGGAGAGGGTGGGATTCGAACCCACGAGGCGGGTTAACCCCGCCCACGCGATTTCCAATCGCGCTCCTTAAGCCACTCGGACACCTCTCCGGGTCCCCACAGGGTAATCGGCTCCCCTGGAGAGGGGTGCACCGCTCCTCTGTTAACCGCGGCGACCGGCGAAGAAGTCGCGGAGCAGCGCCGCGCACTCGGCTTCGCGCACGCCGGTGACGACCTCGGGGCGGTGGTTGAGCGCCGGCTCGCCGAGGATGTCGAAGACGCTGCCGGCCGCCCCCGCCTTGGGATCGGGCGTGCCGATGACGACGGTGGGGATGCGGGCGAGCACGATCGCCCCCGCGCACATCGCGCAGGGCTCGAGGGTGACGTAGAGAGTCGTATCGGGGAGACGCCAGCCGCCGAGAGCTTCAGCCGCCGCCCGGATCGCGAGCACCTCGGCGTGGGCGGTCGGGTCGCGGCACAGCTCGCGCTCGTTGCCGGCCTTCGCCAGCAGCTCGCCGCCGCGCAGGATCGCCGCGCCGATCGGGACGTCGCCGTGAGCCTCGGCCCGGCGCGCCTCCTCCAGCGCGATCTCCATCCCGATCTCCGGATTGCCGGCGTCCACGATGCGTGAGTATGTCCCCCCACGACTTCCGCGGCAGCGCGGTGTTGGGAGACAGATGAACCGAGTGCTTCGAATCCTCCTGCCGCTCACGGCTCTGATCGCCCTCTGCGTGCCCGTGAGCGCGGCGGGGGCGGCGACGGCGGTCGCCCCGGCCCGCGAGTTCGCGCGCGGCCAGCTGCTGGTCAAGTTCGAGGGGCAGCGCTCGGGACGCGCCGTCTCCTTCGCGCCCGGAGCCGGGGTGCGGCGGGTGGCCGCAGCCCTGCGCCGCAACCCGCGCGTCGTCTACGCCGAGCCGAACTACATCGCGACCGCGTCGGCCCCCCAGGGCGCCCCGTTCACCCCGAACGATCCGGGGACTCTCGGGGGGGCCACGAGCAGCCTGGGCGTCCCCGGCGACTGGGCTTTCAGGCAGTGGAACTTCCTCGGCTTCAGGGAAGCGGGAAGCGGCGGGCTGCCGGCCTCTCCCGGGGGGATCGACGCCGTGGGGGCGTGGCGCAACCTGATCGAAGCCGGCCGGCCCGGGGCCGGCGGCATCGTCGTCGCCGTCCTCGACACCGGGATCGCCTACCGCTCCTCGGGGAGCCGCTTCCGGCGCAGCCCCGACTTCGGGCCCGGTCAGTTCGTCGCCGGGCGGGACTTCGTCGCCGGCGATCGCCTCCCCCTCGACGAGAACGGCCACGGGACGCACGTGGCCGGGACGATCGGCGAGAAGACCGACAACGGGATCGGGCTGACGGGGCTCGCCTACCGGGCGAAGCTGATGCCCCTACGGGTCCTCGACCGCGAAGGCCGCGGCGACGCTCTCGACATTGCCCGGGGAATCCGCTTCGCGACCGCCCACGGCGCCGACGTGATCAACATGAGCTTCAACTTCGGCTGCGGAAAGCGGGTGCCGATGGTGGACGAAGCGCTGCGGGAGGCCTACGCGCGGGGAATCGTCACCGTCGCCTCCGCCGGCAACCTCGGGTCCGAGGCCTGCGTCTCGGCGCCGGCGACGGGGCCGCGCGTGATCGGCGTGGGCGGTACCACCGAGGGCGCCTGCCTCGGCAACTACTCGCTGGCCGGCAGCGCGATCGACATCCTCGCACCCGGCGGCGGCATCCCACAGGACCGCTGCCCCTCCGTCGCCGCCGACCCGATCTACCAGGTGACCCTCCGCCCCGACAGCACCAGGGCCTTCGCGATTCCCGCCACCTACGTCGGCACCTCGATGGCCGCGGCGCATGTCTCCGGAGTCGCCGCGATGGTGCTCGCGAGCGCCGCGGTCAACCCGCGCCTGAAGGGGAAAGCGCGCGTCGACGCGGTCACCAAGCGCCTTCGTCACACCGCCCGCGACCTCGGCCTTCCTCCCACCCAGCAGGGTGCGGGGCTGCTCGACGCGGGCCGCGCCACGGAGCCGCTGCCGAAGACGCCGGCCGGCCGGCGCTAGCCGTCAGGTGGTCTGGACGATCAGGAGGCTGCAGGGAGCGTGGTGGGAGACGTTGTTCGGCACGCTGCCGAGCAGGTAGCGGCGGGCGCCGGTCATCCCCTTGTTGCCGACGACGATCAGGTCGGCTTTGGTTTCTTCGGCGACGTTGAGGATCGCATCGGCGGGATCCGCCTCGACCGGGTGGGTCTGGACCTCGATGCCCTCTTTCCTGGCTTCGGCGGCAGCGGCGTCGAGGACCAGGTTGACGTCTTCGCGCGGCCCGATCTCGTACTGGACGTCGGCGGGCGCGCCCGCCTGCTCCCCTTTCACGCGGCGGCCGGAGATCGGCGCATAGGCGCTGACGATGCTGAGGGTGGCCTCGGAGAGCTTCGCCAGGTCGATCGCCTGGCGGACCGCCTCGGCGGCAGTCTCAGAGCCATCGGTCCCAACCACGATGCGAGTGAACACGCCGCCTCCTTCGTCGGTCCTTGAACGGGGCCGATACTAAGCCACTGTCAGGAAACTCGCGCGTGCGACTGGCGAGTGCCGCACCGAGCAGGGCTAGGACGCAAGGAGGCCGAATGGCAGCGCCATTCGGCCGACTGAGGACGCCGCCCTGCGAAGTGTGTGCGGGGCCGCCAGGCGTGCGTGGGAGTTTCCTGACAGTGGCTTCAACGCCGCTCGGCGGGGAGACCGCGAAATCCGTCACCCAGGATTTCGGTCGGCGTCGTCGCCAGGCGCACGCTCGCGATCACGATCGAGGCGAGCAGGCAGGCGACGAGGACGGCCATGCCGACTTTCCAGATGGTGGGCACGGGAGGAACCCTAATGGCCGACGATAGGCTGAGCCGATGGCGCTCGAGAAGATCGCGGAGGGAGTCTGGCTGCTGCGCGGCGATTTCCGCGGCGAGATGAACGTCTACTTCCTCGACGACGGCGACGGGGTCGTCCAGTTCGACGCGGGAACGAAGGCGATGCGCAAGAAGGCGAGGGCCGCGGCGGCGGAGCTGGGCGGGGTGAAGCGGGTGATCCTCGGCCACGCCCACGCCGATCACCGCGGCACCGCCCCCTACATGGACGCGCCGGTGCTCTGCCATCCCGACGAGAGGGCCGACGCCGAAAGCGCCGCCTCGATCACGCCCTACATGGACCTCTCGCAGCTGCCGGTGGCGTGGGTGTGCTGGATCTATCCGTTCCTGCTGCGGCACTGGGACGGCGGCGCGGTAAAGATCGCCGACACGGTTATCGAAGGCGACGAGGTCGCCGGGT
>DASUQZ010000236.1:0-5039 GCA_036280335.1 Solirubrobacterales bacterium | reverse complement strand
TCCGCTCCGGTTCGTGGGCGCGCAGCGCGACCTCCGCCCGCCGCAGGGCCGCCCGCCGTTTCTCCATGTCGGCGCCGACGGCCCGCCGCCGCGCCCGCTCCAGCACCACCGTCCCGATCCGCCGCTGCGACGCCGCCCGCTCGGCCAGGCCGCGTTCGGAGGCGGCGCGGATCTCGCGGATCTTCTGGTTCAGCTTGCCGCGCTCGCGCTGCAGCGCCCGGGCCGGCCCCCGCGCCAGCGCGCTGAGGTGCCGCGAGCGGGTGCCGATCGCCCCCTCCCCCGCCCGCCGCAGCGCCAGCGCGCAGCGCTCCAGGCTCTCCCGCGCCGCCCCGCAGTCGAGCGGCACCGCCGCCTCGGCCGCATGGGTCGGCGTCGAGCAGGCGACCGCGGCGACGTCGTCGATCAGGGTGCTGTCGCGCTCGTGCCCGACGGCGCTGATCACCGGCACCCGCAGCATCGCCACGGTCCGGCAGAGCGTCTCGTCGCAGAAGGCCCAGAGGTCGGCGAGGCTGCCGCCGCCGCGGGTGACGACGATCGCCTCGACCTCCGGCCGCGCCGCCAGGTCCTGCAGCGCCATCCCGATCGCCGGCGCGGCGTGCCGGTCCTGTACCGGGGCGAAGGCCCAGATCACCGACCCTCCCCAGCCGCGTCGCTCCAGCCCCGCGCAGAGGTCGCGCCGCGCCGCGCCGGTCTCGGCGGTGACGACGCCGATCGTCTTCGGCAGCGCCGGCCGGTGCAGCTGCTTCTGCAGCTCGAAGAGGCCCTCCGCCCGCAGCTGCTTGCGCAGCGCCTCCAGCCGCGCGATCAGGTCCCCCTCCCCCGCCAGCCGCACGTGGGTCGCCCGGAAGCAGAAGTTGGGAGAGGCCTGGCCGCCGCCGGGGTAGTAGTCGAGCCCGCCGGAGATGACCACTTCCGCCCCGTCCCTCAGGCTGCCCTCGCCGAGGCCCGCCTTCTCGAGGTCGTTGAGCCAGATCGCGCAGGGGATCGCCCCCTCGCTGTCGCGCAGCTCGAAGTAGGCCTGCACCTTGCTGCGGCCGACCCCGGTCACCTCGCCGATCAACTGCACCCGCGCCCGCTGGCGCATCCACCCCTGCAGCTTGCGCGCGTAGCGGCCGACCGCGAACGGGCCGGGGAGACCTGCTTTGGCTTCCACCTGAAGCTGTTCTTCCATGCGAATCAGGCTAGAGAACGGCTCAGCCGGCCTTCCACCGTCGGGCCCAGGACTTCAGCCCGCTGAGGACGGGGTCGAGCTCCTGCCCCGCCGCGGTGAGGGAGTAGGTGACGCGCACCGGCGTGGCCGCTTCCACCTGCCGTTCGACCAGCCCCTCGTCCTCCAGCTCGCGCAGGCGCTGCGAGAGCAGCCGGTCGGAGAGGCCCGGAATCGCCTTGCCGAGCTCCCCGTAGCGCATCGGCCGCTCGGTCAGGGCGCAGACGATCGCCCCCGTCCAGCGCTTGCCGATCAGCTCGATCGCACGGTGGAAGTGCGGGCAGACCGCACCGTTTCCCTCCGGGACCTGGGTCGCGCCGACCTCTTCCATCGCCACCGAGCTTACAGAACGTAAGTGACCGGCTTTTCGGTTCGCTCAGCCGATGCAGGGGCCGGTGTCGACGCCGTCGCCGACGCGGCGGAGGGCGTCGGGCACCTGCTCGGCGGGGATCGCGAAGCCCCCCCTGGTGCCCCGGGTGGTGGCGGCGAACACCGTCCCGACGACCTCGCCGCGCGGGTCGACCAGCGGCCCGCCGGAGTTGCCGCTGCGGACGTCGCCGCTCATCGCCACGATCGTCCGCTCCACCGGCCCGTTGCCGTAGGAGTCCTCGCTGATCGTCGCCCGCGTTTCGCCGATCCGCGCCGGCGAGAGCGCATACGGGCCGTTTTCGGGATAGCCGAGCACGGCGCCGTCCTCGCCCACCCGCCGCACGGAGGTGATCGGCAGCGCCGGCAGCGAGGCACCGATCTGCAGCAGCGCCAGGTCTTCCCGCGGCTCGTAGTAGACCGGCGTGGCGTCGAGCTCGGCGCCGTCCTGGGTGGTGACGGTGGTGTCGTCGGCCCCGGCGATGACGTGGGCGTTGGTGACGATCACGTTGGGCTGCACCGCCCAGCCCGAGCCCTCGATCCCGAGCCCGCAGGCGGTGCTGAGGACGCGGACGACCGAGTCGCCCGCCTCCAGCACCTCCGGGTCGTCGGCGATCGCCGCGTCGGGAGGGGCGATCGGCGCGGCCGGCCCGAACACCGTCGGCGCCGGGTCGACCCGGTTGAGGACGTTGAGCAGCGGGCCGGAGGGCGGCAGCACGTCGTTGAGGCTGCGCAGGATCAGCGAGTGCTGGATGTCGGCGCGCAGCTGCGCCGTCGAGGGGGCGTGGAGGAGGACGGCGCCGAAGACCCAGGCGAGGCCGAGGGCGACCGAGGCGATCAGCGCCGCCCCGCCGGCCCCGTCGGCGAAGTGGAGCGCCGGCCGCTGCACGATCCGTTCCCGCAGTCCCAGCGCGAAGCTCTCCACGGTCACCGCCGTCAGCGCCCCGACCAGCAGCGCCCCCAACGCCGCGCAGAGCGGCGCGTAGGGGGACTCGGCGCCTTTCGTGAGCAGCAGCGGCGCGATCCTGCTGCCGGCGAAGGCGCCGGCGCCGAAGCCGGCGAGGGTGAGCGCGCCGACGATCAAGCCCTGTCGATACCCCCAGAGAGCCAGGGCGAACGTGAAGGCCAGGATCGCCCAGTCCAAAACGGTCACCCCGGAATAGAAGCATGCCGGGAAGCCCTCCTTTACCTTTCGGCGGTGAGCTCGTTCCCCACCGACGCCGAGCGTCGGCGCCGCCTCGTCACCCGAACCCTGCCGCTGCTCGTCGTCGCGCTGATCGCGTTCGTAGTCGGCATGGTCGCCGGCTCACCCGGCTCGCCGGAGAAGGACGCCGCCGAGCGCTTCACCGAGGCCTGGCAGGCGAAGAACTTCAAAGCGATGTACGCGGAGCTGAACGACGCCTCGCGGGCGCGCCTCGACCGCGGCGAATTCGAAGAGGCCTACCGGAGCGCACAGGAGGTGGCGACGACGCGCGGGATCGAGGTGGGCTCCGCGGGCGACGCCGCGGAGAGCGGCTCGGTGAAGGTGGTGCCGGTCGACGTCACCGTCACCACCGTCGCCTTCGGCACGATCGAAGCCGAGCTCGGGGTTCCCTACGCCGAAGACGGCATCGAATGGGACGCGAGCCTCGTCTTCCCCGGCCTGCGGGAGGGCGAGGAGCTGGCCGCCGACGTCGAGCTGGCCGAGCGGGCGCCGATCCTCGCCCGCGACGGCACCCCGCTCGCGGAGGGGCCGGCGACCGAACGCGAACACCCGATCGGCAGCGCCGCGATCGACGTCACCGGCGAAGTCGGCGAAGCCCCCGAAGAGGACCTCGAGAGGCTGGCCCGCCAGGGCTTCCCGCCGGAAACGCCGGTCGGCGTCAGCGGCCTGGAGCGCGCCTTCAACTCGCGCCTCGCCGGCAAGCCCGGCGGCTCCCTGCTCGCGGTCTCCGAAGACGGCTCGGCGATCCGCGCCCTCGCCAAATCGAAACCGCGGCCGGGCGCGCCGGTGAAGACGACGATCGATCCCGACTTGCAGGAGGCGGCGGTCAGCGCCCTCGCCGGGCGCTCCGGCGGCGTCGCCGTGCTCGACACCCGTAAAGGCGACGTCCGCGCCCTGGCCGGGCAGGCCTTCTCGGCGCCGCAGCCGCCCGGCTCGACCTTCAAGGTCGTCACCACCGTCGCCGCCCTGGAAACGGGCGCCGTCGACATGGAGGACGAATTCGAACTGTCCGAAGGGGTCAACGTCGGCGGTCGCTTCATCTACAACGCCAACGGCGAGATCTGCGGCGGCGACTTCCCGGAGGCGTTCGCCCACTCCTGCAACGCGGTCTTCGCCCCGCTCGGGCCCGAGGTCGGCAACGACAGGCTGGTCGAGACCTCCGAGAAGTTCGGCTTCAACGAACCGCCGTCGCTGTACGCGCCGCGGATCGTCCGCGAAGTCGAACCGGAGGAATCGACGATCCCGACCGAGATCGGCGAAGAAATCGATCTCGGGGTCTCGGCGATCGGCCAGGGGGAAGTGCTGGCCACCCCGCTGGAGATGGCGAGCGTCTCGCAGGCGGTCGCCAACGGCGGCGTCCGCCTGCCCACCTCGATCGTCGCCAACCGGAAGCTGCGCCCGACCCTGGAGCCGGTGCGGGTGATGTCGAAGCAGGTGGCCCGGGAAATGACCGACCTGATGGTCGGCGTCGTCACCGAAGGGACCGGCACCGCCGCGGCGATCTCCGAGGCGCAGGTGGCCGGGAAGACCGGCACCGCCGAGCTCGGGCCGAAACCGGGCGAAGAGGATGCCGAGAACCCGGTTCAGATCAAGGACGCCTGGTTCACCGCCTTCGCCCCCGCCGAAAAGCCGCGGCTGGCGGTCGGGGTGCTGCTGATCGAAGCCGAAGCCTCGGGCGGGGAAGTCGCCGCGCCGATCGCCGCCGAAGTCCTCTCGGCGGGGCTTTAGGGACCGCTCGACCCTTAGAGGTCGAGGGTGACCTCGCCGCCCTCTTCGCCCTCCTCGGCGGCGGGGATGTGGAGGATCAGCGGCCGGTTCTCGGACGTTTCGTCGGGCAGCAGGAAGATCGCCACCGAGCCTTCGATCGGGCCCAGTTGCGCGGCCGAGTCGAGGACCGGGATCTGTTCTTCGCCTTCGACCTCGCCGCCGAGCGGGAAGGCGAAGACGCTCTCGCTCTCCAGCACCTCGAACTCGTTGTCCTCGGTGTCGGTGATCGTCAGCGTCTCCGGCAGGACCTGGGTGTGGTCGCTCTCGTTCTGGACTTCGAAGAAGACGCCGAAGTAGCTCTCCCCCGCGGGCGGTTCCGGCTGACCCTCGAGGTAGGCGGCGTCCTCGGTGTCGTTGGGGTTGAGGTAGCGCGAGAAGGTGACGTTGTAGTGCAGCTCGCCGACCTCGACCGGCGCCCCCTCCTCCACCTCGTGGGCGTCGCTCTCGTAGCCGCAGGCGGAGACGCCGGCGGCAAGCGCGAACAGCGCCAGGAGC
>DASUQZ010000235.1:0-4438 GCA_036280335.1 Solirubrobacterales bacterium | reverse complement strand
TCGCCGCCGAGGAGGGCGTCGACCCCGCCGCCGCGCTCGGCGGGGTCCGGTGAAGCGGCCGGTCGGGCCGGTCGAATAACCTGGCGCCTCGATGAACAAGGCCGAGTTGGAGAAAAAGCACCTGTCCGACCTGCACCTGCTTGCCGCCGAAGCCGGCGTCGACAAGTACCGGATGCTGACCAAGAGCGAGCTGATCGAGCGGCTGGCCGAGGGGAACGGTGCGCCCGCCGCCGCCGAGCCCAGCGTCGAGGAGGAGCGCAGCGAGCGCCCGCCCCGGCGTCGCCGCGAGCGGCGCGATCGTCCCGAGAAGGCGCCCGAGCGCGAACCGGAGCCGTCCGCCGCGCCGGAGTCGGCGCCCGCCGCCGAGCCGGCCCGCCCGCGTCGTCGCCGGCGCCGCCGCTTCGGCCGTCGCGGCAAGCAGGGGGTCACCCTGCAGGGCCTGCTGCTGCCGCCGGAGGCCGGTCGCCAGGCGCTCGTCTTCGCCGAGACCCGCGAGGGCTGCACCGCGCTGCTGCGCAGCGTCGCCGCCGACCTCGCCGCCGACGCCAAGGGGCCCGATCCCGTCGCCCTGCTGATCGACCCCAGCCCGGAGGAGCTCGCCGACTGGAAGCGGGACGCCCCGCAGGCGGAGATCGTCTCCGCCGGCCAGGCCCGCCACGCCGGCGACGCCCTCGCCCAGGCGCAGTCCCGCGCCGCCGGGGGCGAAGACGTGATCCTCCTCGTCGACTCCCTCACCCGCCTCGGTGATGCCTACGGCGATGCCGAGGCCGCCAAGGAGTTCTTCGACGCCGGCCGCGCCCAGGGTGGGCAGGGCGGGTCGTTGACGGTGGTGGCCGCCCTAGAGCGGCCGAACGGCGACTAGCGTTCTAGCGTCGGTAGGCGATGCGGCGCCAGCTCGGCTCTTTGGAGAGCTCGATCAGTTCGTCGCTGCGGTCCGGCTGGACGTAGCCGAAGGTCTGGGTGCGCTCGTCGAAGACGACGTCGAGCTCACCCTCCTTGACCCGCTGGTCGAGCCAGGCGCCGCGGAAGACGAGGCGGCGGATCCAGTGGACGAGGCTGCGGTTGGCGGGGCCGACCAGGTCCTCCCAGTTCTCGTTGATGTGCTCGCCGAGGCGGGAGCTGGGCTCGGCGATCTCGCCGCTGACCGCGAGGTCGAGGAGGTCGTCGAGCTCCTCGGCGCTGAGTCCCTGGTCGACGAAGCGGAGCTTCACGGCCGCCTGCTCGACGCGCTGCGCGAAGTCCTCCTCGTTGAAGGCGAAGCGGAGCTCGCCGTACTCCAACACGTAGTCGGAGCCAGACTCGTAATTCCCTCTGCGGGTCGTTTTCTTGTCCATGAGTTGAAGCCGTCCCGCTCGCGCAAGCCCGGCGCGAGCAGGTGCATGATCTTGCCGATCATCGTAGAGGCGTGCCCGCTCAGGCCGGGGGCTGAACGCGCGGTTGCACCTTGGCAGCAAGCTTGCGCTTCTTCAGCTTCCCGCCGGGTAGAGATGGTTGATCCCCGACCATGCAGGGGACGGGAAGCGCCATGATCGACTTGCACTGCCACATCCTCGACGCGATCGACGACGGGGCGCGGGACGCCGACGACAGCGTCGCGATGGCGCGCCAGGCCGAGGCCGACGGGATCGAGGCGGTCTGCGCGACGCCCCACATCCGCCACGACCACGACGTGCGGATCGAGGAATTGGCCGAACGCGTCCACGGGCTGAACGCGAAGCTGGAGCAGGAGCTGGTGGCCGTGAGGATCCTGCGCGGGGGCGAGGTGGCCGAGACCGCGGTCGAGGGGCTGAGCGAGGAGCAGCTGGAGCTGGTCTCGCTCGGGGCGGGCAGCTGGATCCTGCTCGAGCCGGCGCCCGGGCCGCTCGACGACAGCCTGCTGCGACGGGTCGCCTACCTGGCCGAACGGGGCCACCGGGCGATCGTCGCCCACCCCGAGCGCCACCTCTCCGCCGACATGTTCGAGCGGATGGCGGCGCTGGTCGCCGAGGGGGCGCTGATCCAGGCGACCGCCGACTTCTTCCTCCGCGAGCAGATGGCGAAGGGGATGCTGGCGATGGCCGAGCGGGGCCTCGTCCACGTCCTCAGCAGCGACGCCCACAGCGCCCGCCTCGGCCGCCCGGTCCGGATCTCCCCGGCCCTGGAGCGCCTGCGCGAGGTGGAGCTGCTCGCCCCCCACCTCGACTGGATCGCCGAGACCGCCCCCAGCGCGATCGTCAAAGGCGACCCCCTCGAGCCCCCCTTCCACCCCCGCCCCTAGCGTCGTTTCCACCCTTTGGGTTCCTATAGAGACACAAAGGGTGGAAACGATGGTTCCCCGCCGGTGTCGGCGGACACGTTTTCGGTCGAGGTGGCGCGGCGGGCGCTGGCGGCGGGGGCTGAGGTTGTGAACGACATCTCCGGCGGCTGCGAGGAGATGTTCGAGCTGGTCGCCGAGAGCGGCTGCGGCTACGTGCTGATGCACATCGAGGGGCCGCCGCGGGTCGACCGGCCCTGGCGCGAGTACGGCGACGTCGTCGACCACCTGCGCGCCTGGTTCGAGGGGAGAGTCGAGCTGGCCCGGGACCTTGGGGTGGCGGAGGAGCAGATCGCCATCGACCCCGGACTCGACTTCGACCTCAGCCCCGACCAGGACCTGGAGATCCTGCGGCGGCTCGGCGAGCTGCGCGCGCTCGGCCTACCCCTCTACGTCTCGCTCTCGCGGAAGGACTTCATCGGCGCGGTGCTGGCGGGGTCGTGGGAGGAGCGCCTGCCGGCCCGCGAGCGCGAGTGGGGGACGGTGGCGGCGGTGACTCTGGCCGTCCGCGAGGGCGCCGACGTCCTCCGCATCCACGACCGCTCCTCCCTGCAGGCGATGCGCGTAGCCGGCGAGATCTGTCGCCCCGTCGGGAGCGCCGCCTGATGGCGCGCGGTGGGAGCCTGCTCTCGTCCGAGTGGGCGGTCGCGATCGACCCGGCTCGGCGCGACGGGCGGGTCGTCGCCGAGTCGGCCGAAGACGAGCGACGCTCGCGGCCGGCGCCGCTGCCGGCCGAGCTCGACCCTGGGCTGGCGGAGGCGCTCGGGAGGGTCGGGATCGACTCCCTCTACACCCACCAGCTGCGCGCCTTCGAGGCCGCCGCCGAGTCGAACCTCGTGATCACCAGCGGCACCGCCTCGGGCAAGAGCCTCGCCTTCAACCTGCCGGTCCTGAACGGAATCGCGGCGCGGCCGAAGGACCGGGCGCTCTACCTCTACCCGACCAAGGCGCTCGCCCAGGACCAGGCGCGCAAGCTGGCGCAGCTGCGCCCGCCCGGCCTGCGCGAGGCGATCTACGACGGCGACACCCCCCGCGAGGAGCGCCCGGCGATCCGCCGCAAGAACAACCTCATCCTCACCAACCCCGACATGCTCCACGTCGCCGTCCTGCCCAACCACAAGGCCTGGGGCGACTTCCTCGCCAACCTCGAGTGGGTGGTGGTGGACGAGGCCCACACCTACCGCGGCGTCTTCGGCTCCCACGTCGCCAACGTGCTGCGGCGGCTGCGGAGGCTGGCCCGCGCCTACGGCTCCGAGCCGCGCTTCCTGCTCGCCTCGGCGACGATCGCCAACCCGGTCGAGCTGGCCGAGCGCCTGGTCGGGACGCCCTTCGAGCTGGTCGACGACGACGGCGCGCCGCGCGCCGGCCGCGAGATCGCGATGTGGAACCCGCCGCTGATCGACAAGGCGAGCGGGGCGCGCCGCTCGGCGCTCTCGGAGGCGGCCGACCTGCTGGCGGAGCTGGTCTCCCACGGGGTGCGCACGATCTGCTTCCTGAAAAGCCGGCGCGGGATCGAGCTGATCCAGCGCTTCGCCCGCGAAAACCTCGAGCGGCGCGGCAAGCCGGAGCTGGCGAGGCGGATCGCCCCCTACCGCGGCGGCTACACCCCGCAGCAGCGGCGCGAGATCGAGTCTCGGCTCTCCTCGGGCGAGCTGCTGGCGGTCGTCGCCACCGATGCGCTGGAGCTGGGGATCGACGTCGGCGAGCTCGACGCGGCGATCTGCGTCACCTTCCCCGGCACCGTCGCCAGCCTGCGGCAGATGTGGGGGCGGGCGGGGCGCCGCCGCCGCGGCCTCGCCGTCTACGTCGCCGGGCAGGACGCCCTCGACCAGTTCTTCTGCCGCCACCCGGAGGAGTTCATCGGCCGGCCGGTCGAGGCGGCGATCCTCGACCACACCAACGAGCAGATCGCTTCCAGGCACCTGATCGCCGCCGCCTACGAGCTGCCGCTGACGGACACCGACGATGATGTTTTCGGCGAGGGCTGGCGCGAGCGGGCCGAACGGCTGGTCGCGGCGGGGGAGCTGCGCGCCGTCGGCGGCAAGCTGCTGCCGCGGCGGGCCGAGTTCGTCGCCAACCGGATCGCCCTGCGCTCGGCCTCGGCCGACTCGGTGGCGGTCGTCGAGCGCGACTCGGGCGAGATGC
>DASUQZ010000234.1:0-2324 GCA_036280335.1 Solirubrobacterales bacterium | reverse complement strand
CGAGGCGGTGGTGGGCGGCATCGCGTCGATGCTCGGCCGCCGGGTGCTGGCGGGGGAAGCCGAACAGCTGGGCAAGCTCTTTCCGGAGATTCTCGAGTTCGCCCTCGCCGCCTACCTCGGCGCGGAGGAGGCGCGGCGAATAGTCTCCTCGGAATGAGCGAGGCGACCAGCGGCGTCTTCCCATCGCAGGCGCTGAACCAGGCGATCGAGGCGGAGTGGGTCAGCTCCGGCGACTTCCGGATCCGGCCCGAGGCGGTGCAGCCGGCCAGCATCGACCTGCGCCTCGGCGACCATGCCTGGGCGTTGCGCTGCTCGTTCCTGCCCGACGTCGAGTCGAGCGTGGAGGAGAAGATCGACGGCCTCGCCTTCCAGCGGATCGACCTCCGGGACGGCGCCGTCCTTGAGCGCGACCGCCCGTACCTCGTCCCCCTGATCGAGGAGCTGAACCTGCCCGAGGACGTTCGCGGCAAGGCCAACCCGAAGAGCTCGACCGGCCGCCTCGACGTCTTCACCCGGGTCATCACCGACCGCCACCACCGCTTCGACGACATCCGCGCCGGCTACGCGGGCAAGCTCTACCTCGAGATCGTCCCCCGCTCCTTCGCGATCCAGGCGAAGACCGGCCTCTCCCTGAACCAGCTGCGCCTGGCGCGGGGGGAGGTGCGCCTCAGCGACGACGAGATCCGCGATCTCCAGGACGAGTTCCCGCTGCTCTACCTCGATTCGCACGCACTGCGCCAGTCCGAGCTGGCCGTCTCCGACGGCCTCTTCCTCAGCCTCGACCTCTCCGGCCCGACCGATCGCGTGGTCGGCTACCGGGCGAAGAAGAACAGCCTCCCGGTCGACCTCTCGAAGATCCGCGCCTACCGCTGGAGCGACTACTGGGACCCCGTCTACCCGGAGCCGGGGGGGCGGGTCGTGCTCGAGCCCGAGATCTTCTACCTGCTGCTCTCCGCCGAGGGCGTCTGCATCCCGCCCCAGATCGCCGCGGAGATGATGGCCTACGACCCGACCGCGGGCGAGCTCCGCACCCACTACGCCGGCTTCTTCGACCCCGGCTTCGGCTACGACCCGGATGGCGGCCGCCACGGCAGCCGCGCCGCGCTCGAGGTGCGGGCGCGCGACGTCTCCTTCATGGTCGAGCACCGCCAGCCGGTCTGCAAGCTGGGGCTGGAGCGGATGGCGGCGCCGGCCGAGCGCCTCTACGGCAGCGGTCTCGGCTCGAACTACCAGGGGCAGGTGACGATGCTGAGCAAGCACTTCGAGGAGCAGACGGCGGGCGTCGTGGTCCCCGCCGACGCCTGAGGGCAGCCGGCGGCATGAGCGAGCGGACCTGGCGCGTCTACCTGTCCGGCGAGATCCACAGCGACTGGCGCGAGCGGATCGAGGCGGGCGTGCACGGGGCGGGGCTCCCGGTCGAGTTCTCGGCGCCGGTGACCGACCATGCCGCCTCCGACGACGCCGGCACGGGAACCCTCGGGGGCGAGGCGGAGAAGTTCTGGGCCGACCACAAGGGGGCGGGAGTCAACGCGATTCGCACCCAGACGCTGATCCGCAACGCCGACGTCGTGGTCGTCCGCTTCGGCGACAAGTACCGGCAGTGGAACGCGGCCTTCGACGTCGGCTTCGCCGCCGCCCTCGGCAAGCCGATCGTCACCCTGCACGACGAGGAGCTCGACCACGCGCTGAAGGAGGTCGATCGGGCCGCCCAGGCCACCGCACGGACCTCCGAGCAGGTGGTCGACGTCCTCCGCTACGTGATCCGCGGCGAGCTGCCATAGAAGCTTTCTCCCTGCCGCCGCTTCAAGCCGTGTGACCGACCTTGCTCAAAGCCTGATCGACGCACTGGCACTCGGCGGCCTGTTTGCGCTGATCGCGATCGGCGTCACCTTGATCTACACCGTGATGGGCATGATGAACTTCGCCCACGGCGAGTTCATCATGCTCCCCGCCTACGCCCTCTACGTGCTGGCGGGGTTGCCCTTCGGCGCCGCGGTCTTCGCCGCGATCGCCACCGGGGTCGCGCTCGCCGTCCTGGCCGAGCGGGTGGCCTTCCGTCCCGTCCGCAACGCCGACCTGGCGGTCCAGCTCGTCACCTCGCTTGCCGTGGCGACGATCCTGCAGAACAGCGTCAGCGCGGCGGTGGATGCCCGCGCTCAGTCGGTGGCGGCGCCGGAGCTCCTCAGCGAATCGACCCAGATCGGCTCCCTCTCGATCCCGAACCTGGAGATCCTCACGCTGGCGCTGACCGCGGTCGTCCTCGGCGGCCTCGGATGGCTGCTCTACCGGACCCGCATCGGCCTCGAGATGCGCGCGGCGGCGGA
>DASUQZ010000233.1:0-4482 GCA_036280335.1 Solirubrobacterales bacterium | reverse complement strand
TGCTGCGCCTCGACCAGGCCGGCGCCGCCGGCGCCTGCGGCAACTGCGGCGCCCTCTACGCCCGCGGCGCCGTCTTCTGCTGGCAGTGCGGCAAGGACCTGATGCCCCGCACCGAGACCACCTCGGTGATGCCGCCGGCGGAGGCGGGCCGATGAAGCGCCTCCCGGACCTCCGGCCGGCGATCGACAGCGTGCTGCGCGGGGTCTCCCTGGTGGTCACCGACAGGCGCTGGGCGGCACCGCTGAGTGCGATAGCGCTCGGCTTCGGCCTCTTTCTCGGCGTCGCGATCGGCCCCGGCGCGGCGGGCACGCTCGCCACCGGCGCCGACAGCATCGTCGCCGTTGCCGCGCCCGGCTCCGACGAGCCCGAGACGGCCGCAACCTCGAACGAATCCGAAGCCCCGGTGATCGAACCGGCCAACGAGGCGCCGCTCGCCGAACCGGAACCGGTCGAAGAACCAGCCTTCGTCGAACCGGGACCGCTCGAACCGGCTCCCGTCGAACCGTTCGCCGAAGAAGAAGCCCCGCCCGCCGAACCCCCGGCTGAAGAAGAACCGGAAGAAGAAGGCGAACTGCGGCGCCTGCAGGGCACGGTGGTCCACGCCAACCCGGCCGCCGGCAGCTATGCGATGGCGATCGCCGGCGGCGAACTCGTCTCGGTCCACGCGCCGAAACTGCCCCTGCCGGGCGAGAAGCTGACCACCGAAGCGGCTCCGCTCCCCAACAACACCTTCGCCGAGGAGGAGCGCGAGCGCTCCGGCACGGCCAGGCAGGCGAGCCTCCGCGGCGTCGTCACCCACGTCGACCCCGACCCCGCGGACCCGACCTACACCCTCTCCGGCCGCGGCTCCTCGATCCTCGTCCACGTGCCGCCGTCCCCGGCGCCGCAGCTTCCCTTGCTCGGCGCCTACGCGACGGTGGGGGTAAGGATCGAGAAGCCGCCGCCCGAGGGCGAAGCAGCCCCGGAAGCTCCCCCCGCCGAACCCGCGCCGCCCCTTCCCTGCGCCCCCGATCCCACCCTGAAGCCGCCCCCCGAGCCGAAGCGGATCGTCGTCCAGCGCAAGCTGAAGACCGAACCAGAGCCCGCGACCTACGTCGACCTCGCCGGGATCGTCAGCGCCGCCTGCCCGCAGACGAGCCAGCTGCTCCTCTCGGCCGACGACCTCCGCGCCGGAGGAGACGACCTCCTCCTCACCGTCCCCCCGCACATCCGGACCAGCCAGCTGAAGCCAGGCGCCTCGGTAGTCGCCACCGCGACCGTCGAGGAAGACGGCACCCTCACCCTCGCCGGCCTAGCCGACGACGACGGCCGCAAAGGCGCCGAAGCCACCACCACCGCCCAGGGGGACCTGAAGCGATAACGAATCCGTCTTAAGGCCCCACATAGGGGCACTGAGACAGATTCGCGTCTCGTTGCCCGCCATCACCTTCTGGTACGAGCGGTTATCGCAAGCCGTAAATCTCTATAGGATCAGCCGCCATGAAGAGGCCGCGCTGGCGCAAGATGACCTGGGTACTCATTGTCTGGTCTGCCCTGATCCTCTTCTGGGCGGTAGCCGGAGCCGCCGGGAACGATTGCGGCTCGGAGACGACCCAGCTGAATCAAGAAGCTTGCGAAGCAGGGACGGGAATCGGCGTGGCCTTGATTTTCTTCATCGGCTTCATCGGGTTCGTCTTTTTCTCGCTGATCTGGTTCATGACGCGCCCGAGGGGCCGGGACTGTCCCGCCTGCGGCGAGACCGTCAAGAAGGGTCATACGATTTGCCCGCAATGCGGCTACGACTTTGCGGCCGCTGTGGGTCATCCCACGCCCTCGCCTCCGCCTGTCTAGAGCGATGCTGCGGGACCCGCGGCGCTAGTTGAACCGCGCCAGGTCGCTGTGGCGCTGTTCCTTGCGCTTCTCCAGCTTGTTCTGGATCAGCGAGAGGCAGATCACCAGCGCGGCGAAGAAGGCGATCACGCCGAAGCAGAAGAAGGTGATCGTCTTGTCGGTCACCGGACCGGCGAGGCCGGCGCCCGAGCTGGCCAGCGCCGAGGGGGCGGCGACGAGCAGCAGGGCCCAGGTCGAGAGGAGGGCTGCGGCGGTGCGCTTCACGGGTCGGGAATCTAGCGCACCGGGAAGCGCCACGTACTTGCACGGAGGCGATTCCGCAAATTCGGGGTACGGCCTCGGGGATCTTGTGAACGACCTGTAAAAGCCGGGATTTCAGGCTGATCCATGTGCATACAATCCGCCTGGAAAGACATCGCGCCTCCGATCGCCACCCCACCCGGCGCAGTCGCACCTCTTGAACCCACAGCAGACCATCAGGCTCGCCGTAATCGACACCGACAGCGGTTTCGTCACCGTCCTCGACAAGCGGGCGGAGGCGGCCGGCTGGCAGCTGCGGCAGGCGGCCGGCGCCGTCCCCCCGCAGGACCTGGTGGCGATGAAGCTGAACGCGGTCCTGATCGACCCGGCGGTGCTCGGCGACGAAGGCTGGGACTACCTGGAGCGGATCGCCGGGATGCTCCCCGACCTCGGCCTGGTCGTCTGCACGGGCCGCTCCACGGTGGCGCAGCGAGTTCGCGGCCTGCGGCTCGGCGTCGACGACTGGATCACCAAGCCCTGCCATCCCGAGGAGGCGATGGCCCGCGTCGAAGCCGTCTCGCGCCGCCGCCACCGCGGGCGGGCCGAGCTCGAGGCCGGGCCGCTGGCGGCGGGGGAGATGGAGATCCGGCCCGACCAGTTCCAGGCCTTCGTCGGCGGCGAGAGCCTCGACCTCACCCGCCGCGAGTTCGAGCTGTTGCAGCTGCTCGCCGGCTCGCAGGGACAGGTCCTCGAGCGCGAGGCGATCTACCAGCGGGTCTGGGGCTACGCGATGGCCCACGGCGACCGCTCGGTCGACGTCTTCATCCGCAAGCTCCGCCAGAAGCTGGAGAAGCGTTCGCCGAGCTGGTCCTACATCCACACCCACTTCGGCGTCGGCTACCGCTTCGATCCCGAACCGGCCGGAATCGTCGCGGAGGAGATCCGCCCCGCCCCCGAGCAGCCCCAGCCGGACTTCACGGATCGTTCACAACAGCTTCACGACGAGGTAACGGTCAGCACCTGATCCGCCGCCATGCTCGCGAGGCATGGGAAGGCTGGAGATCAGACCGGAGGAGCACGCGGCGCTGGTCGACGGGCGGCCGCTCAGCCTGACCGTCAGGGAGCTGCAGCTGCTGGTCACCCTCTCGGCGCACCCCCAGCGGATCATGACCCGCGAGGAGCTCTTTGCGGAGGTCTGGGGGAGGCAGCCCCGCAGCGACGACCGCTCGGTCGACGTCTACGTCAGCCGCCTGCGGGCGAAGCTCGGCGAAGCGCTCCCGGGCACGCCCGTGATCCACACCCACAACGGCATCGGCTACCGCTTCTCGCCCGAGGGATGAAGGCCGGTTTACCGGCTTCCGCAGCGGTCTTTTACATCTTTTTCACAACCGCGATACACGGACGTAACAAGCTGCCAGGTGCCCGCTGCGAGGGTGCTCCGGACCCGGCAAGAAGGCCGGCAACTGAGTGAATCGACCAGAAGGAGACAGAGTGAAAAGCTCTAAGTGGCTCGCGGTCATCGCTTCCGCGGCGATCCTGGCTCTCGGGGTCGCGGCCTGCGGCAGCGACGACGACAGTTCCACCAGCGCCGGCGGAGGCGGAGACCTGTCGGGCTCGATCCGCATCGACGGATCCAGCACCGTGGCCCCGCTGACCGAAGCAATCGCGGAGCAGTTCATGGCCGAGAACTCCGGCGTCCGCGTCACCGTCGGAACGTCGGGCACCGGCGGCGGCTTCGAAAAATTCTGCGCGGGTGAGTCCGACATCAGCGACGCCTCCCGGGCGATCGAGCCCGAAGAGGAGGACGCCTGCAAAGAGGGCGGGATCGCCTACGAGGAGCTGACCGTCGCCACCGACGCGCTGACGGTGATGATCAACAACGAGAACCCTGTCTCCTGCCTCACCGTCGACCAACTCGGCGCGATCTGGGGCCCCGACTCCAAGCTCGACAACTGGGGCGAAATCCCGGGGCTGAAAGAGGACTTCGACGAGGAGCTGGTGCTGTTCGGCCCCGGCACCGACTCGGGGACCTTCGACTACTTCACCGAAGCGATCAACGGTGAGGAGGGCGTCAGCCGCCGCGACTACAACAACGTCGGCGAGGACGACAACGCCACCGTCAAAGGCGTCGAGGGCGCTCCCGGCGGCATGGGCTACGCCGGCTTCTCCTTCTACACCGAGAACGAAGACAGGCTGAAGGCGCTCGAAGTCGACAACGGCAAAGGCTGCGTGCCGCCTTCGGTCGAAACCGCCCAGGACGGCAGCTACGCGCCGCTGAGCCGGCCGCTGTTCATGTACCCGAGCGAGCAGGCGCTGCAGAAGCCCGAGGTCAAGGCGTTCATCGCCTACTACCTCGAAACCGTCAACTCGGTCGCCGAAGCGCTCGGCTTCGTGCCGCTGACCGAAGAACAG
>DASUQZ010000232.1:0-4204 GCA_036280335.1 Solirubrobacterales bacterium | reverse complement strand
GGACGGGGTCATCTGCCATGCGACGATTGTCCCAGGTCGCCACCTTGCGATAATCCCCGTTGCCTGTGGACCCTCAGCGGAAGCGGAAGATCCGGCTCGTCGTCGCGCTCAGCGTCGCCGTGCTGCTCGCGGTAGCCCTCGTCTACACCTCCTTCTCGGCCTCGACCGAGGCGAAGGAGCCCTCGCAGCTGCTCAACGCCGCTCCCGGCACCAGCTACGAGATGACCGGCAGGGTCGTCAAGGGCTCGATCCGCCGCGACGGCAGCGGGATCTCCTTCCGGGTGGTCGACCGCGACGGAGAGGGCGGGAGACTGCCGGTGACCTATCGGGGCACGGTGCCCGACCCCTTCCGCGGCGGGCGCGAGATCGTCCTCACCGGCAGCGTCGAGAACGGCACCTTCGTCGGCGAGCCGGACACCCTGATCACGAAGTGCCCGTCGAAGTTCACCACCAAGTCTGATGCCTAGCCTCGGCAGCGCCCTGCTGGCGCTCGCCTTCCTCTCCACGTTTCTCGCCGCTGCGCTGGCGCTGAGCGCCCGCGACGGGAACGAGCGCCGCCTGCGGCTCTCGCGCCGCACCGTCTACGCCTTCTGCGCGCTGCTCACCGCCTGCGTGGCGATCATCGAGGTCGCCTTCGCCACCGACGACTTCTCCTTCAGCCTCGTCGCCGAGCACTCCTCGATCGAGACCCCGACCGGCTACAAGCTGGGGGCGATGTGGTCGAGCCAGGAGGGCTCGCTGCTGCTCTGGGCCTGGGTGCTCTCGATCGCCGCCAGCGCCGCCCTCTACGCGACCCGGCGCAAGCTGCGCGAGCTCGTCCCCTGGGCGACGGCGGTGATGATGGGCGTCGCCGCCTTCTTCACCGGGCTGATGCTGTTCGCGCCCGGCGTCGATCCCTTCGCCTCGCTCGACCCGGCGCCGGCCAACGGCGTCGGGCTCAACCCGCTGCTCCAGCACCCGAGCATGATGATCCACCCGCCGATGCTCTACTCGGGCTACGTCGCCTTCACGGTGCCGTTCGCCTTCGCGATCGGCGCCCTGGTCACCCGCCGCCTCGATGCCGAGTGGATCCGCGCCACCCGCCGCTTCGCGCTGATCGCCTGGGCCTTCCTCGGCTTCGGCCTGCTGCTCGGCGCCCGCTGGTCTTACACCGAGCTCGGCTGGGGCGGCTACTGGGCCTGGGACCCGGTCGAGAACGCGGCGCTGATGCCGTGGCTGCTCGGCACCGCCTTCCTGCACTCGATCATGGTCCAGGAGAAGCGGGGGATGCTGAAAGTCTGGAACGCGGCGCTGATCGTCGGCACCTTCTCGATGGCGCTGCTCGGCACCTTCCTGGTCCGCTCCGGCGTCCTGCAGTCGATCCACGCCTTCGGCGACAGCACCGTCGGCCCCTACATCCTCGGCCTGATCGGGGTCGTCCTGGTCGGCTCCACCGCCCTCGTCGTCAGCCGCCTCGACGACCTGCGCTCGCAGAAGCGGATCGACTCGCTGGTCTCGCGGGAGTCGGTCTTCCTCGTCAACAACCTGCTCCTCGTCGGGCTCACCGCGGTGATCTTCTGGGGCACCTTCTTCCCGCTGATCTCCGAGCTCTTCACCGGCGAGAAGGCCTCGCTGGCGGCGCCCTGGTTCGACCAGTACACGACGCCGCTGGCGGTCGGGCTGGTGCTCTTCACCGGGATCGGGCCGCTGCTCGCCTGGCGCCGGATCAGCTGGGAGTCGGCGCGGCGGGTCTTCCGGGTGCCGCTGGCGGTCGCCGCCGTGGTCACGGTCGGCCTCGCCGCCTTCACCGACGTCGCCGACAGCTTCTGGGCGCTGGCTCTCTTCGCCTTCGCGGCCTTCGCGCTCACCGGCCTGGCCCAGGAGTTCTGGAGCGGCGCCGATGCCCGCCGCCGGCTCACCGGCGAATCGGGCGCCGCGGCGCTGGCCGGCCTCGTTACCCGCAATCGCCGCCGCTACGGCGGCTACATCGTCCACGTCGGCGTGATCGTCCTGCTGATCGGCGTCGCCGCCTCCTCGAGCTTCCAGACCAACCGCGAAGTCGACCTGCGGCCCGGCGAGAGCACCGAGATCGCCGGCCGCACCGTCACCTATGTGAAGCCGACCGTCTCGGTCGACGAGGAGAAGCTCGGCTTTGGGGCGCTGCTGCGGGTCGAAGAGGACGGCGAGGTCGTCGGCACCCTGCGCCCGAGCCGCCAGTTCTTCCGGCCGACCGGCCAGGAGACCGGCCTGATCGGCAACTTCTTCGCCGGCGAGGCGACCAGCGAGATCGGGCTTCGGGCGGGGCTCGGCAGCGATCTCTGGACGGCGGTCGCCCCGGACGTCAAAGAGGTGCAGCGCGGGGCGCGGGCGGCCGACAGAGGCTTCGAGGCCTGCATCGAAGGAGGCCCCGGGACCCCCGCGCAGTGCAAAGCGCTGGCCGCCCTGATGCGCGCCGCCGCCGCCAACCCGAGCTTGCGCGCCGAAGCGCTGGAGCAGATCACGCGGCTGCAGGGCCTGACCGCCGAGAAAGTCGCGGGCACCTACCTGGAGAGCAGCGAGCCCGTCACCTTCAAGATGATCGTCGACCCGCTCGTGACCTGGATGTGGATCGGCGGCCTGATCGCCCTGGCCGGAGCGCTGATCGCGGTCTGGCCCTCGCGGGGGAGGCGCCGCGGCGCCCTCGTCCGCACCGAGGGGGACGCCCGCAAGGAAGCCAAGTACCGCGAGATCCGCGACGCCGAGCTCGACCACGCCGCCGGCAAGCTCTCCGACGAGGACTTCGCGATCCTCGACGCGGAGCTGCGCCGCGAAGCGCTGGAGATCCTCAACCGCGAAGGCGGCGGCAACGGGACGGGCAACGGCGCCACCCGCGAGCCGGAAAAAATCGAGCAAAGCTAGACTTCCAGGCCGTGTTCACGTTCCTCGGCATCATCCAGGTGATCCTCGCCGTCGTCCTGATCTTCCTCATCCTCCTGCACTCGGGGAAAGACGCGGGGCTCTCCGGCGCCTTCGGCGTCGGCGGCGCCGGCGGCAGCGGCATCGGCGGCGGCTCCATGGTCGAGAAGAACCTCGACCGCGCCACGGTCATCGTCGCCGTCATCTTCACGCTGAACACCTTCCTGTTGCTGAAGATATAAGTCTCCTGTAGACAAGAAGTTTCAGATCCAGCTAGGCTTGACGACGGTGATCTGAGGTACGGGTCTCTTGACGCTGCCTCTTATCCCCTGGGACTCCGGCATGCCGGGACCAGGGGAAAGGAGGTGATGCCGATGGAACTGCTGATCCTCACATTGATCTTGCTCTGGCTCATCCAGAGAGATCGATAGGTCACCGCAGAGCCGGCCCCGCGTTGCGGGCCGGCTCTCAACTCCCGCCAGGCACCTCCTAAAAGCTGAAGGCCCGACGCGGTGGCCGGGCCTTCAAGCAGGATGGAACTACCCACCCTCACATTGATAGATCCATTCTACCCCTGGCGGCAATAGGCGTCGTTGGTTTGCGACAAAGGATTGCTTTCTGTAGCTCTCCTTGACAAAACTGGTATCTATGTAAAGATCGGTTACCAGCAACGGCTGGTTGACAAGGAGGGGAGCTTTGGAGGCACACGCGGAGCACGCGCATCACCATCACCACCACGACGACGTGGAGGTGAATCCGGCGGCCTGGACGGACGGCAAGCGGTATGCCTGGCTGCTGGGGATCATCGTCCCGCTCTCGCCCTTCTTCGCCTGGCTCTACTGGGACCTGACCGGCTTCGGGGGCATGTGGTTCATCGGCCCGGTGCTCGTCTTCGTCATCTTCCCGCTGCTCGACATGGCGATCGGCTTGGACGACACCAACCCGCCCGACAGCGTCCTCAAGTTCCTCGAGCAGGATCGCTACTACCGCTGGTGCACCTACCTCTTCATCCCGATCCAGTACGCCGGGCTCGTCTTCGCCTGCTGGATGTGGGGGAGCGGCGACCTGACCCTGGTCGAATCGATCGGGCTGGCGCTGACGATGGGCGTCGTCGGCGGGATCGCGATCAACACCGCCCACGAGCTCGGCCACAAGCGCAAGAGCTACGAGCGCTGGCTCTCGAAGGTGGCGCTCGCGCAGACCGGCTACGGGCACTTCTTCATCGAGCACAACCGCGGCCACCACGTCCGCGTGGCGACGCCGGAGGACCCGGCCAGCTCGCGGCTGGGGGAGAGCTTCTGGGAATTCCTGCCGCGGACCGTGTCCGGCA
>DASUQZ010000231.1:0-13631 GCA_036280335.1 Solirubrobacterales bacterium | reverse complement strand
GGCGCTCGGCCCCGACCCGGTCTTCGCCAGCAACACCTCCTCGCTGCGGGTCTCCGAGATCGCCGCCGGCGTCCCGAACCCGGAGCGGGTCGTCGGCATGCACTTCTTCAACCCGCCGCCGCTGATGAAGCTGGTCGAGATCGTCGCCGCCGAGCGCTCCTCCGAGGAGGCGCTGGCCGCGGCCACCGAGGTCGCCGAGCGGATGGGCCGCACCCCGATCCGGGCCAAGGACAGCCCCGGCTTCGTCGCCAACCGGCTCGCCCGTCCCTTCTCGCTGGAGTCGCTGCGGATGCTCGGCGACCGCGTCGCCGACGCCCCGACGATCGACCGCGTCGTCCGCCTCGGCGGCGGCTTCCGGATGGGCCCGTTCGAGCTGCTCGACCTGATCGGCCTCGACGTCAACCTCGAAATCGCCCGCTCCTTCTTCCGCCAGGGCGGCGAGCCGGAGCGCTGGCGCCCCAGCCCGATCCAGGAGAAGCTGGTCGCCGAAGGCAGGCTCGGCCGCAAGAGCGGCCACGGCTACCACGCCTACGGGGAGGGTCAGGAGCGCGAGCCCGATCCCGATCTGGGGATCGCCGCCCCCACCCTCGACCCCGCCCAGCTCGCCGAGATCGACCCCGCCGCCGAGGAGATCCTCAGCCGGCTCTTCGCCCAGATCGCCAACGAGGCCGCCTTCGCGCTGGAAGAGGAGATCGCCTCCCCCGAGGACATGGACACCGCGATGAAGCTCGGCTTCAACTGGCCGCTGGGACCGCTGGGGATCGCCGAGCTGATCGGCCCCGACCGGGCGGCGGAGCTACTCGAACGCCTACAGGCCGAGAAGGGCGAGGCCTACGCGCCGGCGCCGCGGCTGAGGCGCATCATCACCTCGTCGACGTAGCACCAGCTCCAGTCTTCCCCCGGCTCGGCCGAGCGGATGATCGGGTGGCCCGTCTCCTTGTGGTGGGCGGTGGCGTGCTTGCCGATCGAGTTGTCGCAGCAGCCGACGTGCCCGCAGGTCTGGCACATCCGCAGGTGGACCCAGTGCATCCCCGCGGCCAGGCACTCCTCGCACCCGGCGACCTCCCCGGGAACCTCCAGGTAGTTGACCGACTCGAGGTGGGCGCAATCAGCCACTGCCGGTGGCGATCTCGGCCGGCTCGCCGCCGGGCATCCAGTGCGCCTCGACCGGCGGAGGGGCGTCGCGCAGGTAGCGCTCGGCGTCGAGCGCGCCCATGCAGCCGGTGCCGGCGGCGGTGACCGCCTGGCGGTAGGTGTGGTCGACGACGTCGCCGACGGCGAAGACGCCGGCGAAGTTGGTGCGGGTCGAGCCAGGCTCGGTGACGATGTAGCCGTCCTCGTCGGTATCGACCTGCCCCTGGACGATCTCCGATTTCGGCACGTGGCCGATCGCGACGAAGGCGCCGTCGGTCTCGATCTCCTCCTCGGCGCCGGTCTCGGTATTGCGGAGACGGACCCTCTCGAGTTTGCCGCTCTCGCCGGCGATGAACTCCTCGGCCACGAACGGCGTCTTCAGCTCGATGTTCTCTTTTTCGCGCGCCCGGTCGAACATGATCTTCGAGGCGCGGAACTCGTCGCGGCGGTTGACGATCGTCAGGTTGCTGGCGAACTTGGAGATGAAGATCGAGTCCTCCATCGCCGAGTCGCCGCCGCCGATCACGATCACCTTCTGGTCCTTGAAGAAGGCCCCGTCGCAGACGCCGCAGGTGCTGACGCCGCGGCCGCCGAGCTCCATCTCGCCGGGGACGCCGAGCCGTTTCGGCTCCGCCCCCATCGCCAGGATCACGGTCCTGGCCCGGTGCTCCTCGTCGCCGAGGAAGACCTTCTGGACGCCGCCGTCGGAGAGCTCGACCCGGTCGACGTCGTCGGTGACGAAGCGGGTCCCGAAGCGCTCCGCCTGGGCGCGGAACTGGGCCATCATCTCCGGGCCCATGATCCCCTCCGGGTAGCCGGGGTAGTTCTCGACCTCGGTCGTGTTCTGCAGCTGGCCGCCCCACTGGAAGCCCTCGAAGACGAGCGGCTCGAGGTTGGCCCGCGCGGTGTAGAGCGCCGCGGTGTATCCCGCCGGCCCTCCGCCGATGATGATTACGTCCTCGATCTTCTTGCTCTCTGCCTCAGTCATGTCCGCAACCCGAAGTCTATTACTTTACTTTTTATAGTAGCTCTCCGCGAAGCCGAAGACCAGCAGATCGCGGCTGCGGTCAAGCTGCCGAAGGCCAACTCGAATCTGCGCAATGATGCCTGCCGATGGATAGATCACAAGTAGTAGGTGTGCTGCCGAATGGAGATCGCGATAGCGACTCTGGTAGTGGCAGTGCTACAGCTGGCGGTACAGATCTGGTCTAAGGGCCGGATCTAAGCCAAAGGCTCGATCCCGGCCAGCCACCGTACGACTGGCCGGGCGCCATTCAGGAAACGGACCCGCCCAAGCGGGATAGCAGGGAGGAATGACAGGGGATTTGCAGGTTGAGGGTGAGGGTCTCTTCCCCGGCAGCAATGCCATGAGGTCCAAGCTGACTGCCCGATCCAGGGCGACTCCATCGAACGTGCGGACTGTTTTCGTTCCCCCCTGTAATTGCCAAGGGGCGCGCTGCACGCTAGAGTTCTTGACAGATTCAAGCGCGGCAGCTGATGCCGTCTACTTGTGATTCGACGGTCGCCTGGGGAGGCGACCGTTGTTCTTTCGAGCCTCTTCTGATTCAACCCACAGCCGGCTCGAGGTCCGGTTTCGCCTTGCCGCCGCGTTCGACCGGCAGCCCCTCCTCTTCCCAGCGGTGCACGGTGTGGCGGAGCTGGAAGAAGGCGAAGATGCCCGGCGGGATCGGCATCCAGAAGGAGACGAGGCGGAAGACCAGGATCGCCGGGAAGACGGTTTCCTCCGGGATGCCGAAGAGGACGAAGGCGCCGATCATCCCTGCGTCGACCGCACCGACCCCCGCCGGCGCGAACGGCAGGAGGTTGGCAACCATGCCGAGGAAGAACCCCTGGATGACCACGGCAAGCGGGACGTGGACGCCGAAGGCGTGGAAGGAGGCCCAGAGGATGCCGATGTTGGCGGCCCAGAAGCCGGCGGCGCCGATGACCGCGAGCCCGCCCTTGGAGGGATGGGTGAAGAGACCGAGAGCAAAGCGGAAGCCCTCGCCGAGCGTCGCCGGCACCTTGCCCGCCGTTGTCAGCCATTGGCGCGAGCGCTCGCTGTGGGCGTAGCGGGCAAGGCGCTGCCCGGCATCGGAGGGGATCAGCGTGATCAGGATGCCGAGGATCAGCAGGAAGCCGGCGATGGCCGCCGGGATGATCGTCAGCTCGACCGAGCTCTTGCCGTTGACGACCCCGGTCCGCAGCAGGATCCCGAAGACGATGATCGCGATCGGATAGAAGGCGTACTGCAGCGATACGAAAGCGATCATCCGGCGGGCGACGTCGCGGCGCGGTAGCCCCGCCTTGCGCAGCGCCCAGTAGGTGAGTGCGATCCCGCCCGCCCCCCCGGCGGAGAAGAGCCTGGTCGCGGCCACCCCGGCGAGGTTGATCTCGTAGGTCTCCGACCAGCGCAGGCGCAGCACGTCGCCGCCGACCACCGCCTTGAAGAGGGCGATGTAGGTCGCGTAGGCGAGGACGTTGAAGCCGATCGCGATCGCGATCCAGGCCGGCTTGGCTTCCCCCAGGCGGCTGAGCGAGTCGCCGAGGCCGACCAGCTTCGGAAAGAGGAAGTAGATGCCGCCGAGCAGCACCAGGACGACGACCAGGGTCTGGATCAGTCGCCGAGTCGTGAATATGGGCATTTCGGCGAGGCGGCTGCCGCCGTTCGCCGAGTCTTCCCGAGACACGCCTGGAAAACTAGCCGTTGGCGATCCTCTCCAAGCGTTGCAGGCCCCCGTTTATCACGCGTACGAGGGGTTCTGCCGGCGGCTCGCCCCGGCGAACCAGGGCGACGAGGAGGGCGCCGGCGATCAGGTCGGTGACGTAGTGCTCCCCGAGGTACACGAGTGCGAAGCCGAGCGTTCCCGCGTAGCCCCAGCCCACCGCCCCCCCCGCCCTGCCGGCTTCCGAGAGCGAGAGCGCAGCCTGCAGGGAGGTCGCGAAGTGCAGCGAGGGCATGGCCGCCCAGGGATTTCCCCCCAACGCGTCGTACATCCGCTCCCAGGCCCTTCCCCAGGTCGGTTCGCCGACCTCGACCATGATCCGCCGGACCTCTTCGCCGGTCAGCCCCTGCTCGGCGGACCACCAGGGCGGCGCGGTGGGGACGACGAAGTAGCCGACGCAGCCGAGATCGAAGACCGCCGCCATCTGGCGGGCGGCACGCGGGAACCGCTCGTTGTGGCGGACGAGGATCCAGGCGAGGGAGAGGTAGGGCACGACGAACCACAGCCAGTGGGTCCAGGCGAGAAGGTTGTTCGCGACCCCCACCCCCGGCAGCCGCTCCAGGCCGCGCTGCAACCGGGCGTTCGGCAGGCGGCCGCCCCCGATCACCTTGTCGACGGCGATCGGGTAGCGGGTGCGCAGCCGGGCCCGCAGGCGGTCGGGGTCGTCGTAGGGAAGCTCGTGAGCGACGGTGAACGCCCACATCTGCAGCGCGAAGAGGGCGACGTCGCGGCGCTTCGAGCGTGGCTGCAGCACCGCGAGGGCCAGCGGGCCGGTGGCGACCACGGCGACGGTCACGGGCGCCGGGATCCCCAGGCGCCTGCGCAGCAGGGGGACGGCCGCGGCCGCTCCGATCGCCGCGACGGCTCCGACCCTGACCGCGAGGCGAAGCGCGCTTGATGGCCGGGAGCGCCTCTTCATCAGTGACTGTCCGGAAGCCCGCGCGTGCGACTGGCGAGGGCCGGACCGAGCGGGGGTAGGACGCAGGGAGGCCGAATGGCAGCGCCATTTGGCCGACTGAGGACGACGCCCCGCGAAGTGTGTCCGGCGCCGCCAGACGTGCGTGGGGGTTTCCGGGCAGTCACTAAGGGCGGCGAGTATAGGTGCGGGGCCCGAAAGCGACCGGGAAGCCGCGGCGCCGCCCCGCGTGAATAGAATGGCCGCGCTTTGGCGCCCCATTCCCCTGGCACTGAACAGATCGACACCCTGCTGTGGATCGGCTTCGCCGCCGCCGCGATTCTCATGCTCGCGGTCATCGGCGCGCTGCTCTACGTGATCCGCCGCTACCGCTCCGAGCGAGGCGCCGAGCCGCGCCAGCTGCTCAGCGGCCGCGGCCTCCAGGTCCGGGTCGGCGCCGTCCTCACCATCTTCGCGACGGTGCTCTTCATCCTCGGCGTCGTCTTCACCGACAACGCCCGCGAAGAGCCCGCCACCGGCGACGCCGGTCTCGCCTCCGCCAAATCGGAGCCGCTGACGATCAAGGCAACCGGCCAGCAGTGGATCTGGCGCTACGACTATCCCAACGGCGCCTTCTCCTATTACGAGCTGGTCGTCCCGGTCGACACCGCCGTCAAGCTCGAGATCGTCTCCACCGACGTCGTCCACACCTGGAACGTCGAGGAGCTGGCCGGAAAGGCCGACGCGGTGCCCGGCAAGACCAACGACGTCCTCTTCCGCGCCGACGACGAAGGCACCTTCGAAGGGGAGTCGGCGACGCTCTCCGGTCAGGCATACGCCTCGATGCGGACCGCGGTGAGAGTGGTCTCCGCCGAGGAATACGAAGAATTCATCGAGACGCAGAAAGAAGAGATCGAGGCCGCCCAGGACCGCGTCGTCGAACTGATCGAAAACGGAGAGACGCCATGAGCACCCCCCGTCCCGAGCTTGCCGCCGAGGGCTACCGCCCCGACCGGCCGCGCTGGCAGCAGCTGGCGACCACGGCCGACCACAAGGAGATCGGCCAGATCCTGATCTGCGGTGCGCTCGGCTTCCTCTTCATCGCCCTGGTCGAGCTGGTGCTGATGCGGCTGCAGCTGCTGATCCCGGAAAACACCTTCCTCAGCCCCGTCGCCTTCAACCGGATGCTCTCGCTCTACGGAGCGACGGCGATCTTCCTCTTCGCCCTGCCCCTGGTGCTCGGGCTCTTCTACTACGTGGCGCCGCTGCAGATCGGCGCTCGCGGCACCGCCCTGCCGCGACTCGGGCAGGTCGGGATGGGCCTCTGGGTGGCGGGTGCGACCGTTCTCTACGCGGGCTTCCTCTTCACCCCCTCCGAGGCCGGCGTCAACCCGCTGGCGCCGCTCAGCGAGCGCGCCTTCCTCTCCAACAACGGCGTCGACGCCTGGGCGGCGGCAACCGGCCTGGCGACGCTCGGCTTCGTCCTCCTCGCGATCAACCTCGTCGCCACCTTGAAGACGATGCGGGCGCCGGGGATGGCCTGGCGGCGGGTTCCGGTCTTCGCCTGGGCCACCGCCGTCGGCTCCTGGCTGATGCTCTTCATCGGCCCGGTGCTGCTGGCGGCGCTGACGATGCTGATGATCGACCGCAACTACGACGGGAACTTCTTCTCCGACGGCACCGGCGGGGCGCCGCTGCTCTGGCAGCACCTGAGCTGGATCTTCTACACCGGCACCTACATGCTGGTCCTGATCTTCGCCTTCGGCGCGATCTCCGAAATCGCCTCCGCCTTCTCCCGCAAACCGCTCTTCAACCGCACCGTGGTGATGGCCTCGCTGGCGGCGATCGCGGTGATCGGGACGCTGGCCTGGATGCAGAACATGCTGACCGCGCCGATCGGGATCGGCTGGATGTACTACGCGATGCTGATGGCGCTGGCGCTGATCGTCCCCTTCGGGCTGGTCATCTTCAACCTGATCGCGACCCTCGCCGGCGGCACCCTGCGGATGCGGGCGCCGATGCTGTTCGCCGTCGGCGCGATCCTCTCGATCTCGATCGGGCTGACCGCCGAGCTCTCCCACTCGCTGGTCGCGGTCGCCTGGCAGCTGAAGAACACCACCGACGCCACCGCGGCGACCCACTTCGCGCTGGTCGGCGGCGCCGTCCTCGGCGGCTTCGCGGCCCTCTACTACTGGTTCCCGAAGATGACCGGGCGGACGATGGGCGAGACGCTCGGCCAGATCTCCTTCTGGCTCATCCTCGTCGGCCTGGTGCTCGGCTTCGGCCCGCTCTTCCTCGCGGGCGGCCTCGAGGGCCAGGTGATCGACGCCTACAAGTACTTCGAGGCGAGCGACGTCACCGCCTACAACGTGATCGCCACGATCGGCGTCCTGATCCTCTTCGTCGGGATCCTGCTGACCATCGTCAACGCGATCGCCAGCCGCGAGAACGGCTCGGCCGCCGGCCACGACCCGTGGGCGGGCGAGACGCTCGAGTGGTTCACGCTCTCGCCGCCGGAGCCGCACAACTTCGACGTCCTCCCCGACGTCCGCAGCGCCCGGCCGCTGCGCGACATCCGCGAGGCGATCGGCCACCGCACCCGCCGCAGCGAGCAGGCGGCGCGCGAATCGCAGCCGGTAGCCTGAGCCCCATGCAATCCGGTGCCGGCGCGCAGACCGCGCCCAACCCGACGACGGCCGCCCGCTCTCTCCTCCCCACCGTCGTCCGCGACTACCTGACGCTGACCAAGCCGAAGGTGCAGTCGCTGCTGCTCTTCACCACGATCACGACGATGTACGTGGCGGGGGACCCGTCGCTCGGCCTGATCCTCCTCACCTGCCTCGGCGGCGCCCTCTCGGCGGGCGGAGCCGGCGCCGTCAACCACGCGGTCGACCGCGACATCGACCGGACCATGGCCCGCACCGCCACCCGCCCCGTCGCCTCCGGCCGCGTTTCGGCCAGGGCGGCCACGGCTTTCGGGCTGACCCTGGCGGCCTCCTCGTTCCTGCTCCTGTCGCTGACCGTGAACCCGCTGGCGGCCTCGCTCTCGCTCAGCGGCTTCCTCGGCTACGTCGGGGTCTACACGCTCTGGCTGAAGCGCAGGACGCCGCAGAACATCGTCATCGGCGGCGCTGCCGGCGCGGTGCCGCCGCTGGTCGCCTGGGCGGCCGTCACCGGCGAGCTCAGCGGCATGGCCTTCTACATGTTCGCGATCGTCTTCTTCTGGACCCCGCCGCACTTCTGGGCGCTCTCGCTGCTGATGAAGGACGAGTACGCCAGGGCGGGGATCCCGATGCTGCCGGTCGTCCGCGGCGAGGAGGAGACCCGGCGCCAGATCCTCCTCTACACCGTGCTCCTCTACGCGGTCACCCAGCTGCCCTTCTGCGCCGGCGGCCTCGGCATCGCCTACGTCATCCCCTCGATCCTGCTGGGGGCCGCCTTCATCTACTGCGCCACCCGCCTCTATCGCAGCCGCGACCGCCGCTGGGCGCTGCGGACCTACCTCTACTCGCTGGCCTACCTGGCGTTGCTGTTCCTGGCGATGGCCGTAGCGGCCAACGTCTAGCCGCTCCGGCGGGCGTCCCTGATAGAAATCCGGGCGATGGATCGCGAGTCTGCACGTCAGGGCATCCGCGCCGGCCTGGTTGCCGGGGGGCTCGCCGCGAGCGTCTTCGCCCTCTGCTTCGTCACCGCCTTCATCTACATCGCCCAGTAGGACGCACGTGGCCGATCACCGACAGGTTCCCGAGCCGGGCGAGATGGTCTACACGCCCCGCCCCTCATGGGCTCCCGTCTTCCTGGCCCTCGGCGCCCTCGGCCTCGTCTGCGGCACCTTCGCCTCGGGCTTCATCTTCCGCCCCCTGATCTGGGGCATCCTCGGCGCGATCGTCTTCCTCGCCGCCTTCCGCAGCATCGTCCGCGGCTCGACCCGCGACTTCTACCGCCTCCCCCGCCGCCAGGAGAAGCGCGGCGCGGCATTGCCGGTAGAAACGATCAGCAGCCCGCCCCGCGGCTAACGCTTCAAAGCGTCCATTTCCGAAGTGGCGCCGTCCTGCGTCCAGCAGCGGACGATGTCGCGGATCGAGAGGATGCCCACCGCCTCTCCCCGGTCGAAGACGACCAGGTGGCGGACGTTGCGCCGCGACATCTCCGCGGCGGCGCTCTCGAGGCTCCAGTCGGGGGCGGCGGTGAGGACGCCCTCGCTCATGTGGTCGCAGACACGCTCGAGGTCCGGGTTCTGCCCCTGGGCAACCGAGATCAGAAGGTCGCGCTCGGTGACGATCGACGGGGTCGGCATCTCGGCGTCCATCACCAGCGCCGCGCCCGTCCCCTTCTCCACCATCTTCTGGGCCGCCTCGCGCAGCGTGTGGGAGGGTCCCACGGTCAGCGTGATCTCCGACATCCCGTCCCTCACCTGCATCTGCGGCCTCCCGTCGCCATCGTTCTATGAGTTAGTGCGGATCGACTCAAAGATACCCGTTCCTTAGGCCCGACGTAACGCTTGGCGGGAGCGCTGACATATAGACTCCCGCTCGCATCATCCCCATGCACCGCCTCGCGAAACTAACCACCCCGCTCCTCGCCCTCGTGGCCCTGCTCGCCATCTCCGTGGTCGCCTCCGGCTGCGGCACGACGGATGCCGATCCGGAGCGCGGACGGGCGATCTTCAGGCAGAAATGCGGCAACTGCCATGCGATGGCCCAGGCCGGTTCCACCGCCCAGGTCGGCCCCAACCTCGACCATGCCTTCGCCGCGGCGCGCGCCGTCGGCAACGACTCGGACACGATCGAGGGGGTCGTCAAGGCGCAGGTCGAGTACCCCCGCGAGGTCAACGGCAATCCCCGCGTCTCGATGCCCGCCAAGATCGTCACCGGCCAGGACCTCGACGACGTCGCCGCCTACGTCGGCGAATGGGCCGGCGTCCCCGGCGCCGCTCCGCCGAAGGTCGCGGGCGGCCCCGGCGCCCAGGTCTTCGCCAACTACGGCTGCGGCACCTGCCACACCTTCAAAGCGGCCGAAGAGGGCGGCGTGACCGGGCCGAATCTCGACGAATCGATTCCGGGCACTCCGGCGAGCCTGGTCAGGGAGATGATCGTCGACCCCAACGCGGAAATCGCGAAAGGCTACCCGCCCAACGTGATGCCGCAGGACTACGAGCAGGAAATCTCCCCCGCAGAACTCGAAGACCTCGTCAACTACCTGATCGAAAACGCCGCGGGCGGCTCGGGCCAGTCCAAAGGCTGAGCGGGGCGGCGTCCGGCCGCTGCGATGATGGTGGGTAGATGCGGGACCGCTTGAAGAGCCGCCTCGAGATCTCTCCCTCGCGTTATGCCCAGGTGACCCTCGTCGCTCTGGCGGCGCTGTCGCTGATCGTCCTCACCGGCGCGGCCGTGCGCCTGACCGGGTCGGGGCTGGGCTGCCCGGACTGGCCCAAATGCTACGGCGGTACGACGCCGCCGCTCGAGTACCACGCGGTGATCGAGTACGGGAACCGGCTGCTGACCGGCTTCGTCGGCTTCGCCGTGATCGCCGCCAGCGCCCTCGCCTTCTTCCGCCGGCCCTACCGCTGGCACCTCGCCTTCTTCGGGGCGCTGCTGCCGCTGGGGGTGCTGGGCCAGGCGATCCTCGGCGCCCTCGTCGTCAAGCACCACCTCGCGCCCGAGCTGGTGATGGGCCACTTCATCCTCTCGATGATCCTGCTCGACGCCGCCTTCGCCCTCGCCTGGTGCTCGCGCTACGAACCACACGAGCGGCGGCGCTCCCACGACCGGCTGGGCGTCTGGGCCGTGCGGGCGTTGATCCCGCTCGGCCAGCTGACGATCCTCGTCGGCACGATCGCGACGGCCTCCGGCCCGCACGCCGGCGACCACGAGGGAGAGCTGGTGCAGCGCTTCACCTTCCAGGGCGCTGAAACCCTGGAGTGGGTCGTCCAGCGCCACGCCGTGATCGCCGCGATCTACGGCCTCGCCGCCGTCGCGGTCTGGCTCCTTCTGCGTCGCCGCGGCGGCGACCGCCGCGCCCTGGTCCCCCTCAGCGTCGTGATCGGCCTCCTCGCCCTGCAGGGCGCCGTCGGCGGCCTCCAGTGGGCCCTGGAGCTGCCGGCCGGCCTGGTCTGGATCCACATCGCCGTCGCCGTCGCCAACTGGTTGGCGATGCTGTGGACGGTTGCCGCGGCGGGAAGGCTGGAGCCGCGCGGGGAATCCTCGCCGGCGGCGCACCGAGAGGCCAAGCGACCCGCTGCGACCGCCGCCGAGTCGCTCTAGCCGGGCTTGCTCCCCTTCTGGCTCTCGATCGGCGCTCTCAGCCTCGTACAGGCCGCCCTGGTCGCAGCCCCTCGGGCGCCCTCCCCTGAGCTCGTAGAGCGCCTGCAGAGCCGCTGGTGGGCGCTGGTGCTGCCGCTCTCGATCGTCGTGGTCGTGGCGGCCATCGCCCTGGAGTCGGCCAGCGCCGAGTTCCTCACCTACCTGGCGCTGGTCGCGGTGCCGCCGCTCGCCGCCGTGGCGCTGGGCGGGCTGATGCGAGGCGGGCGGGCACCGCTGGCGCTCGCCGTCATTCCCCTCTTCGCGATCGCCTGGGCCGCACAGGAGGGCTCTCTCGCCCGGGAGACGGCGGCGCTCCTCCTCTCCGCCCTGGCCTGCGTCAGCCTCGGCTGGCTGCTCGCCTGCGGGGTGCCGCCCCGCTGGCTGAAGCTGGGGATCTACCTGATGGCCGCCGTCGACGCCTGGCTGATCGCGGCCGACCTCCTGCAAGGGCCCAACGCGGTCCTCAACGCCGCCGCCCCCGCTGCCGATCTCCCCCGCCTCCAGCTCGCCTCCTTCGGCTCGGCGGTGATGGGCTTCGGCGACCTCTTCATCGCCGCCGTCCTCGGCGCCCTGCTCGCAAGCGACCGCCGCCTGCAGCTGCAGGGAGCCGCCCTGGCGGCCGTGATCTGCCCCGGCTTCGACCTGCTGTTCTTCTTCATCGACCAGAGCCCGGCCACGGTTCCGATCGCCCTGACTCTAGGGGCGCTGGAGCTGCTACAGCGCCGCCAGGTCAGATCTGCGTAGCCATCGCGACAAAGCCGGCGATGAACGCCGAGGACATCGTGACAGCGCCGAAAATGATGGCCCTATAGACCAGTTCGATCGCGTTACCTAGCCGGTCAAGTTGCTTGTCGACTTGCTCGAACCGTTTATCGACCTGCTCGAAGCGCTTGTCGACCTGCTCGAACTCCTGCCTCATCTCGCGTTGCACTTCGCCGAAACGTTCATCGACACGATCGAAGCGTTCATCCATCCGCTTCCCGAACTCGTCAAGCCGCTCGTCGGTCCAGCTCTCTCTCACGATGGTCTGCATGCTGCCAGATTACAGATCCAGGTGCAACATTTTGTCTACCGAAGTTATTTCTTTGAACTAACTCTGCGCCGTCTCTGCGACAACCACCGATACGCGTAGAGACCCCCGGCAATCACCAGCGCCAGCCCCAGCAGAGACCCAACCAGCGGCCGCGTCAGCAGCGTCACCGCGATCACCAACGCCGCCGCAATCCCGATGATCACGACCCACCGGAAAACCGCCGCCTCGTTGATTTCCAAGCGCCTCAGAGGATGTAGACGGTCACGTAGACCACGATCCACATGATGTCGACGAAGTGCCAGTAGATGCCTGGCAGCTCGACGCCGAGGTGGTCCTTCGCGGCAGGGCCGAAGTGGCCGCGGAAGGCGCGGATCGTCGCGAAAGAGAGGAGCAGCAGGCCGACGAAGACGTGGGCTCCGTGGAGGCCGGTGAGGCTGTAGAAGATCGAGCCGAACGAGAAGTCACGGGCGCTGAAGCCGATGTGCGCGTACTCGTTCATCTGGATGAAGAGGAAGGTCGCGCCGAGCAGCCAGGTGGCGACCAGGCCGAGTTTGAGGCCGGCGCGGTTGCCGTGGCGGATCGACTCGAGGGCGTAGTGGATCGTGAAGCTCGACGAGACGAGGATCGCCGTGTTGATGCCGGCGACCTCCTTCGGCAGGGACGGGAGGCCCTCCGGCGGCCAACTGCCCGGATCGACGACGACCCGCAGGAAGAAGTAGGACGCGAAGAACGCCCCGAAGAGCATCACCTCGGAGACGATGAAGAGGAGGATTCCCAGCGTCTGCCGGTCGATGCGGGAGCTCTCGTGGGCCTCGGGAGGCCCGTGATGGTGGTCGGCGTGACCGTGTCCGACCGATACCGTCGCGCTCTCCATCAGCTCGCCTCCCCCTCGGCAACGGCGGCGGCGACCGCGGTGGCGGGCCGGCCGACCTCGATGTGCTCGACGGACTTGTCGGTGATCTCGCGCACGCGGCCGATCAGGTTGTCCTCGAGCCACTGCGAGCGCTCGCCCGCGAAGGTCGAGATCAGGATGTCATCGATCCGGTAGTGCTCGATCGCGTTCTTGACGGCGTAGAAGGGATCCGGGCTCATCGGCTGCCCGGTGGCGTCGATGTCGGCGCGGTAGAGCTCAGCCAGCGTGGAGGCGAGGTCGCGGGCAACCTGCCCCTCGCTCACGTCCTCCGCCCGCGGGCAGATGATCGTGAAGCGGTGCGGGCGGATGTCGGCGCGCTCCTTCAGCCGCGTGACCAGATCCGGGGCGGCAACGGTCTTGGTCGCCACCACGAGGGTGTGGTTGAGGTCCCAGCGGATCGCGTCCTCTTCGATCCGGACCGGGATGTGGGTCAGCTTCACCTCGGGCTCGAGCTGCTCTCGGACCCACTCGACCAGGTCGCGGCGCGTCCAGCCGAAGCGCGTATCGGGGAGGGACGAGAAGAGGACCTCGCTGGGACGATGCGCCCGCACGGCGTCGTCGACCGCCAGCGCCGGCTCGGGGTCCAGAACCTCTCCGACCGACTCGATGCCGAACTCGCTGAGCACCG
>DASUQZ010000230.1:0-14754 GCA_036280335.1 Solirubrobacterales bacterium | reverse complement strand
CGTCGAAGTTGACCGCCTTGCCGTGCCGGGTGCGCCCCCGCAGCTTCGTCTCGTCGGTGCGGCTCGTCCCTTCGACCAGCACGTCCATGGTGCGACCGACGAAGCGCTGGGCGCGCTCGGCGGCGCGTCGCTGGACCACCTCGACCAGCCGTTCCAACCGCTCGACCTTGACCGGGTGGGGCAGCTGGCCGTCCATCGTCGCCGCCTCGGTTTCCCGCCGCGGCGAGAAGATGAAGGTGAAGGCGCCGTCGTAGCCGACCTCCTCGGCCACTTCCAGGGTCTCCCGGAAGTCCTCCTCGGTCTCGCCGGGGAAGCCGACGATGATGTCGGTGGTGATCGCGCAGTCGGGGACGTGCTCGCGGATCAGCGCCACCCGGTCCATGTAGCGCCGGCGGTCGTAGGTGCGGCGCATCCGTTTGAGGACGGCGCTGGAGCCCGACTGCAGCGGCAGGTGGATCTGCTCGCAGAGGGCGGGCAGCTCCGCGTGGGCGCGGATCACGTCCTCCTTCATGTCCTTCGGGTGCGGGCTGGTGTAGCGGATCCGCTCGATCCTCTCGATCGCGTCGACGCGCCGCAGCAGGTCCGAGAAGCCGATCCGCTTCTCGCGCGGCAGGTCGCGCCCGTAGCTGTTGACGTTCTGCCCCAGCAGCGTTACCTCGCGGACCCCGTCCGCCGCCAGCGCCTCGGCCTCGGCGATCAGCTCGTCGGGGTCCCGGCTGACCTCCCGCCCCCGGGTCGAGGGGACGATGCAGTAGGAGCAGACGCAGTTGCAACCCTGCGAGATCTGCAGCCAGCCCTGGAACTCGCGCTCGCGGCGGGTCGGCAGGTGCCCGGAGAAGTCCTCGAACTCGAAGTAGCCCTGCGCGGTGATCGAGTCGGAGTTGAGGAACTCGGCGAGCTTGTGGATCTGGCCCGGACCGAAGGCGACGTCGACGAACGGGAAGCGCTCGAAGACCTCCTCCTTCACCGACTGCGCCCAGCAGCCGCCGACGCCGACGACCCGCTGCGGGTCTTCCGACTTGAGCCGCTTCGCCTCTCCCAGGTGGGCGATGAAGCGGCTGTCGGCCGACTCGCGGATCGAGCAGGTGTTGAAGAGGATCAGGTCCGCCTCTTCCCGGCTCCCCGCCTCCTCGTAACCCAGCGAGGCGAGCATCCCCCGCATCCGCTCGGAGTCGTGCACGTTCATCTGGCACCCGAACGTGGTCACATGGAACTTCTGCGCCATGAGCGCAGGGTAGCGGCGTCGCTACTCGACGGTAAGCGTTCCGGCCATGCCTGCCTCCTCGTGCCCGGGCACGGTGCAGACGAAGGCGTAGCTGCCAGGCTCGAGGTCGGCGGAGACGGACGCTTTGCTTTCGGTGATCACGGGGGTGCCGGCGATTTCTTCGCCTTCCTGCTCGATCACCACGTTGTGCGGGATCGCCGAGGGGTTGTCGAAGTCGATCGTGACTTTGCCGGCTTTCGCCGAGAGCTCGGTCTTGTCGAAGGCGATCTCTTCCTGGTCGGCGGCGAGCTGCAGGGTGCTGGATGCTTCCGGGCCGCCCGAAGTCCCCTCGGTCTCGCCGACCGGTTCTTCGCCAGGGGTGCCTTCCGCTTCTTTTTCGGCCTGTTCTTCGAGCTCCTCGCGTTCGCCGCCGAGCGCTCCCCCTTCGTTTTCGTAGGGACCGCTCGAGCTCTCCTCGGCGTGGTGCTCGGCCTCACGGGCGTGGGCCTCGTGCTGGGACTCGCGCACGGCGAAGGTGGTCGCGCCGATCACAAGCGCCACGAACCAGAGAATGACCACCGGGAACGCGCGGCCCGGGAAGTTCTTCAGTTTCAGGCCCGCAAAGGTGAGCAGGACCGCCGAGACGGCCAGGGCGATTCCGAAGATGTAGAAGAGATCTTTGTCGTCCATACGGCGGCGGTGATCCTATAGGGGTACGTACCCGCCTCGCCTTGAGGCGAAAGCGGCGCTAGGCCGCCCTCGCCTCGGCGGTCGCCGCGACCTCGGTCTCGGCCTCGTCGGCCTGCGCTTCGGGCGCCTCACCGTCGATCCCCAGCGCGGCGCGGATCTTCGTTTCCAGCTCCAGCGCCAGCTCCGGGTTGTCGACGAGGAACTGCTTGGCGTTGTTGCGCCCCTGGCCGAGCCGGGTCTCGCCGTAGGAGAAGAAGGAGCCCGATTTCTGGACCAGGTCCTGCTCGATGCCGAAGTCGATCAGGCCGCCCTCGCGGGAGATCCCGACCCCGTACTCGATGTCGAACTCGGCTTGGCGGAAGGGAGCGGCGACCTTGTTCTTGACGACTTTGACCCGCACCCGGTTGCCGACCGCCTCGGTCCCTTCCTTGAGGGTCTCGATGCGGCGGATGTCGAGTCGCTGCGAGGAGTAGAACTTCAGCGCCCGGCCGCCCGGCTGGGTCTCCGGGGAGCCGAACTGGACCCCGACTTTTTCGCGGATCTGGTTGGTGAAGAGGCAGACCGTCTTCGTCCGGTTGAGGCTGCCGGCCAGTTTCCGCAGCGCCTGCGACATCAGCCGCGCCTGCAGGCCGACGGTGGTGTCGCCGATCTGGCCGTCGAGCTCCGCTTTCGGGGTCAGTGCCGCGACCGAGTCGATCGCGACCACGTCGACCGCCGCCGAGGCGATCAGCCGGTCGGCGATCTGCAGCGCCTGCTCGCCGTAATCCGGCTGGGAGACCAGCAGCTCGTCGGTGTCGACGCCGATCGCCCGCGCGTAGACGGGGTCGATCGCGTGCTCGGTGTCGATGAAGGCGCAGACGCCGCCCATCGCCTGAGCCTGGGCGATGATGTGGTTGACCAGCGTCGTCTTACCCGAGGACTCCGGGCCGAAGATCTCGACGATGCGGCCGCGCGGGACGCCGCCGATTCCCAGCGCCAGGTCGAGCGCCAGCGCCCCGGTCGGGATCGCGTCGACCTTGACCGTCCCTTTGTCCCCGAGGCGCATCAGGGACCCCTGGCCGAAGTCGCGCTCGATCTGCGTCACGGCCGCCTCGAGCGCCGCGTCCTTCGCCTTTGCTTCCTTCGCCGAAGCGTCTTTCAAGTTCACTTTCGCCATCTTCGATCACCTCACTGCCGCCCTGCCCCGGGCAGCTCGATTTGGGCCAGCGGCACGTATCGCGCACCGCTCGGCTGGAGTTCAGAACGATAGAGCGCGAGCCGGACGCCAAGGAAGGCCTCCGCAAGCCGCTCCGGCAGCTTCCCAGGCGGGTCGGAGACCACCGCCGGCCGCCTCGACCCCCGCGCCTCGGGCCGTACCCGAGCCACGGTCACATGCGGCCAGAACGGCCGCTTCTCGGGCTTGTAGAAGCCCGCCTCGGCCAGTCTCTGCTCGAGACCCTCCTGCAGCGCCTCCGTGCCCGGCGAGAGCGCCGGCAGCGCGAACAGCCGCGCCCTTCCCCGCGGCGGCCGCTGCTCGGGGTCGAGCAGCTCCACCCAGGGGGCCGGCCCGGTGCTCTCCCGCACCACCTCGGCGATCGCCTCGATCTCCTTCTCCGGCCGGTAGCCGAGGAAGGCGAGGGTGATGTGGAGGGACTCAGGGGCGACCGGCCGCAGGGCGGGGTCGGCGAGCGCCTCCCTCCCCCACGCGGCAATCCCGTCCCGGACCTCGTCCGGCAGGTCGAGCGCGACGAACAGGCGCGCCCGCGGGCTCTTCAGTCGTTCCTTGGCCACGTCCGCCACGCTACGCGGCGCGGACGCACGAAACAACGCCTCAAAGCAAAAAATGCCTCACGTCTTCTCACCGTCTTTCTCCCCCAGCAGCATGCGCAGCAGGTGCATCCCCACCAGCGCCGACCGTTCGCGGACGTCGAGGCGACCGCCGGGGATGACGGGATCGCGCGCGATCGCCGTGCCGTCGGCGAGCCTGGCGTTGAAGCAGACGTAGCCGACCGGCTTCTCCTCGCTGCCCCCGCCGGGCCCGGCGATGCCCGTGATCGAGACCGCCACATCGGCTCCGAACCGCTCCAGAGCGCCGATCGCCATCGCCTCGGCCACCTCCGGCGATACCGCCCCCTTCGCCTCGATCAGGGCCGGATCCACGCCCAGCAGGTCGGCCTTCGCCTCGTTCGAGTAGGCGACAACCCCGCCGGCGAAGTACTCCGAGGCTCCGGCCAGATCGGTGATCCGCGCCGCCATCAGGCCGCCGCTGCACGACTCGGCCAGGGCCAGCCGGCGGCCCAGCAGCAGCGTCGCCACCTGCGAGTCGATCGTCTCCCCGTCGACGCTGAAGGTCTCGCGCGGGTGCCGCCGCAGCAGGCCCTGGCGGACCGCCTCGGCCGCCCCTTCGGCCTCGTCGCGGTAGCGGACGTCGATCTCGATCTCCCCGCGGCGCAGGCAGGTGGTGATCTCGACCGCGTCGAGCTTCACCCCCTCGGCCTCCATCTCGCGCAGGCTCTTGGCGATCTCCGACTCGGGGACCCCGAACATCCGCATCGTGTAAGCCCGCAGCGGCGTCGCCCTCGCCAGGACCTCCCGGACCGGCGCCGTCTCCATCGCCGCCGCCCACATCGGCTGCAGCTCCCGCGGCGGCCCCGGCAGGACGATCACGACCCGCTCTCCGGCCGGCACGACCAGGCCCGGCGCCGTCCCCACGGGGTCGAGCGGCGTCGCCCCCACCGGGACCATCGCCTGCTTGCGATTCGCCTCCCGCAGCGCCTCCTCGTCGAGCCGGAAGCGCTGGGCGAAGCCGCTGAGGATCTCGGCGATCTTCGCCTCCATCTCCTCGTCCAGCGCCATCTCCCGCCCGGCGAAGCGGGCGACGATCTCGGCGGTCAGGTCGTCGGCCGTCGGTCCCAGCCCTCCGGTGGTGACGATCAGGTCCATCCCCTGCTCGGCCATGAAGCGCAGCGCCGCCTCGAGGTCGTCGGGCCGGTCGGCGACGACGAGGATGTGCGCCACCTCCACCCCGAGATCGGCCAGGCGTTCGGAGACCCACGGGCCGTTGCCGTCGGCGATGCGACCGGTGAGGACCTCGGTCCCGGTGACGAGGATGCCCGCGCGGATCACGAGCCGGAAGCTACCGGACGGTGGGCGTCTGCTCGCCGCTGCTTCTAGGCGTCGGGATCGGAGTCGACCGCGACCGGCTCCGGCTCCGCGTCGCCGCCGAGGACCCGGGGCAGATCGGCCTGCGTGATCAGGACCTGCCGCGGTTTGGAGCCCTCGTAGCCGGAGATCACGCCGCGCCGCTCCAGCATGTCGATCAGCCTGCCGGCCCGGGTGTAGCCGACCCGCAGCCGCCGCTGGATCATCGAGACCGACGCCGTCTCGGTCTGGACGACGAGGCGGATCGCCTCGTCCAGCAGGTCGTCGCTGTCGGGGTCGAAGTCGTCGTCGCGTCCCTCCTCGGCGGCCTCCTGCGGGGTCTCCAGCAGCTCCTCCTCGAACTCCGGTTCTCCCTGCTTCGCCCAGTGCGAGGTGATCCGCGCGATCTCGTCCTCGGTGACGAAGGCCCCCTGGACCCGCGACAGCTTCGAGGTGCCGGCGCCGCGGAAGAGCATGTCCCCCTGGCCGAGCAGGGTCTCCGCCCCGCCCTGGTCGAGGATCACCCGCGAGTCGGTCTGTGAGGAGACGGCGAAGGCGATCCGCGAGGGGATGTTGACCTTGATCGTGCCGGTGATGATGTCGGTCGAGGGCCGCTGCGTGGCCAGGACCAGGTGGATTCCGGTCGCCCGCGACTTCTGGGCGAGGCGGATGATCGAGTCCTCGACTTCGGCCGGGGCGACCATCATCAGGTCCGCGAGCTCGTCGATCACGCAGAGGATGTGCGGCAGCGGCGATTCGCCTTTCTTGCGGCGCACGCGGTTGAGCTCGTCGAGGTTGCGGGCGCGGGCCTCGCTCATGATCCCGTAGCGGCTCTCCATCTCCACGATCAGGTTGGAGAGGACGTTGGCCGCCAGGCGCGGCGAGGTGACCACCGGCGTCAGCAGGTGCGGCACGTTCTCGTAGTGGTTGAGCTCGACCTACTTGGGGTCGACGAGGACGAGACGCACCTCGTTCGGAGAGGCCTGCATCAGGATCGAGGAGAGGATCGCGTTGACGCAGCCGCTCTTGCCCGAGCCGGTGGTGCCGGCGACGAGGACGTGCGGCATCTTCGCGATGTCGGTCCAGACCGGGTTGCCGTCGATCCCCTTGCCGAGCCAGGCAACCAGCGGCGAGGTCTTCTCCGGCCGCCCCGCGTAGATGTCTCCGAGGCGGACCATGCGGCGGCGGCTGTTCGGCACCTCGACGCCGACCGCCTGCTTGCCCGGGATCGGGGCGAGGATGCGGATGTCGGTGGAGGCGAGCGCGTAGGCGATGTCGTTGGCGAGCTCGGTGACTTTCTTGACTTTGGTGCCCGGGGCCAGGCGCAGCTCGAAGCGGGAGACGTGCGGACCGCTGACGATGCCGACGATCTTCGCCTCGACGCCGAAGTGCCCGAGGGTCTCGACCAGCTTGCGGCCGACCGCTTCGTGGTCGCGCGGGTCGGGGCCCTTGTCGCCCTTCCCCCGCTCCAGCACCTTCGGCGGCGGCGGCCGGTAGTCGATCTCCTCCGACATCGTCACGCCGCGTTTGTTGCCGAGCGGAGTCAGGCCCGCGTGGGCGCGATCGCCGTCATCCACCACTGCGACGGCATCCTCGGAGTCGTAGTTCTGAAGCACCTCGTCAACCGGCGCGTCCTCCGCCTCGCCTCCGGAGCCCTCGGCCGGGAACTCGCCCGTCTCGGCGTCGTAGACGGCCGTATCGAAGTCGTCTTCCTCCTCCTCGGCGAGGGCGACGGTGGGTTCGAAGTCGTCGTCCTCCTCCGGGTAGGAGCTCATCACGTCGGTCGGGCCGGCGAGCGTCGCGGCCTCGGCGCGGGCTTCGCGGTGCTCGCGCCAGTCGGCGTGGGTCCTGGCGACCGTCTTCGCGGCCGCGTCGCCGCCGGCGAAGATGCCGCGGAAGATCGCCCGCAGGCCGCGACCGAGCCCCCTGGCGAGCGCCGAGACCGAGGTGCCGGTCAGCAGCATCCCGCCGACCACCAGCAGCAGGACGGTGAAGATGCGCGCGCCGATCTCGCCGCAGAGGTAGGTGAGCGCGGTTTCCACCCCGTAGCCGACCTTGCCCCCTTCCCAGCCGAAGAAGAGGACGAAGACGAGGTAGACGCCGAAGGCGACGAGGAAGAGGGCGATCAGGTCGAGATGGCGCTGCTCCAGCCCGGACGGCAGCCGCAGCCCCGAGCGCGGCTTCGCTTTCCGCTTCGACGCAGCTTTGCCCCGCCGCGCCGAGCCGGCGCGCTTCTTACGCACGAACATGGTCCCCCGTTCGACGCCGGCGCCCGCTCCCCTGCGGATAAATTCGCCATAAATCTTCCCCGGGAGCGGCAATTTCCGCAGCTACCATCGATTTGTGCTCAGCGAGGTCGATCAAGCGGGCGGCCGGGTGCTGGTCGTCGAGGACGACGCGGACATCGCCGACGTCCTCCGCCGCTCCCTGCGCAACGAGGGATACGAGGTCCGCACCTCGGCCGACGGCGTCGAGGCACTCGACATCGCCGCGGGCTTCATCCCCGACCTGGTCGTGCTCGACCTCGGACTCCCCGGCATGGACGGGGTCGAGGTCTGCCGCCGGCTGCGCAGCGACGGCGACGTGCCGATCCTGATGCTGACCGCGCGCGCGGAGACCGAGGACCGGGTGACCGGCCTCGACAGCGGCGCCGACGACTACCTGGTGAAGCCGTTCGAGCGCCAGGAGCTGCTGGCCCGGATCCGGGCGCTGCTGCGCCGCCGCCCGCCGCGCGGCGCCGCCTCGCTGGAGGTCGGCGACCTCACCCTGAACCCCGACACCCGCGAAGTGCGGCGCGGCGAGCGGGAGATCGAGCTGACCAACCGCGAGTTCGAGCTGCTCGAGTTCCTGATGCGCAACGAGAAGCTGGTCGTCTCCCGCGAGCGCCTGCTCGACGAGGTGTGGGGCTACGACCCGATGGCGGCGACCAACACGATCGACGTCTTCATCTCCAACCTGCGCCGCAAGCTCGAGGAAGGCGGCGAGGGCCGCCTGCTCCACACCAAGCGCGGCGCCGGCTACGTCCTCAAGGCATGAAGCCGAAGCTCCCGCGCCGCCTCCCCCGCCCCCGGTCCTGGCCGGTCCGCTGGCGGCTCGCCCTCGTCTCCTCCGCCCTCACCCTCCTGATCCTGCTGCTCTTCGGTGGCCTGGTCGGGAAGATCGCCACCGATCGGATCCAGAAGGACTTCGACAACGAGGTGAGCAGCGCGGTGAAGATCCTCGCCGGCCAGACGCAGATCATCTACCCCCTGTTCCAGCAGCCGGAAGTACGGGTGGGCCCGCAGTGGCTGGACGCCTTCGTCTCCCCCGCCGAGGCCTCGGCGTGGGTCTACGACAACCGGGGCAAAGCGATCACCGAAAGCGAAGACGCGGTTCCGCTCGGGCCGCCCCAGGAGGGCCTGACCGACTTCCGGGGCATGCGGGTCGCCACCGAACAGGTGGTGGACTCGACCGGCTCGGTGACGGGCTACGTCCAGTACGGACGCAGCCTCGACCACGTCGAGGCGACGATCGACCGCGTCTGGCTCCTGATCCTCGCCGGCATCATCGGCGGCACCCTGCTCGCCGTCTTCGCGGGGGTCATGGTCGCCGGCCGGGCGATGCGGCCGATCGCCTCGCTTACCGCCACGGCGCGGAAGATCGCCACCACCCGCGATCCGTCGCAGCAGATGCCGGCGCCCAAGGCCGACGACGAGGTCGGGGAGCTGACGCGGACCCTGGAGGAGATGCTGCGCGCCCTGGACTCCGCCCGCGCCGAGCGCGAGGGGGTGATGCAGAGGCAGCGCGAGTTCGTCGCCGACGCCTCGCACGAGCTGCGCACGCCGCTGACGAGCGTCCTCGCCAACCTCGAGCTGCTGCAGGCCTCGCTGCAGGGCCCCGGCCAGGCCGAAGACCGGGAGATCGTCGACTCCGCCCTCCGTTCCTCCAAGCGGATGAGCGGGCTGGTCGCCGACCTGCTGCTGCTCGCCCGCGCCGACGCCGGCCGGCTGGAGCCGCACCGCCGGGTCGACCTCGCCGAGATCGCCGGCGAGGCCGCGGCCGAGGTGGCGCCGCTGATGGGCGACCGCAGGCTGGTCGTCGAGAACGAGCGCCCGCTGCGCGTGGAAGGAAGCCGCGACGAGCTGCACCGCATGGTCCTCAACCTGCTCGACAACGCGATCCGCCACACCCCCCGGGGCTCGTGCGTGGAGATGACTCTCCGCGAAGACGGCGGCGAGGCCGTCGTCGAAGTCGCCGACGACGGTCCCGGCATCCCGGAGGCGATGCGGACCGAGATCTTCGACCGCTTCGTTCGCGGCACCGGCCCGGCCGACACCGCCCGCGGCACCGGCACCGGCCTCGGCCTCGCGATCGTCAGCGCCGTGGTCGAATCCCACGGCGGCAGCGTCGAGGCCACCGCCTCCGAGAGCGGCGGCGCCCTCCTCGTGGCCCGCATCCCCCTCGCGGACATTCCGGCTTCGATCCGCAAACCTTTAAAGGCGCTTTAGAGCCGCCCCCTAAATTCGGTTGCGGACGAGACACATTGCCCGCCCGGGCTCTCCCCAGACAATGCCCGGGCGGGCTTTTTCGCGAGTCCGCGAAAGATCGTCGTATAGGCGCACTCGCGCGGACTCGCTAATTGGGGGACCCGAGTTGGATTCCAAGCGAGAAACATGCGACGCAGAGACAGGCGATCGTCAAGATCAGCACCAGCAGCGTCACCGAGTCCTTCTTCACTGCACCGTCCCCTCGATCCGCCGTCTCTTTCGGTTGCGCCGCTTCCTGTTCGCGACATAGCGCATGTGCATTTCCGCGTTACGCTTTTCCCGCAACAGCTTCGGCACATCGATCTCCGCCAGGTCCTCAATCGAGAGAGACGCCATGGCGTTTGCCTCGATCTCCTCCCTTCGACGGAGATAGGCAAGACGTTCGTTCTCTCGAAGCTGATCCTGGTACTGAGGCGTGTCCCTCTCTGGGTGGTGGCCTGCAAGCACCAGCTGCCTAGCCCAGCCGCTCAGAGGGTGATTCGAATCGAGCTCGGCAACCAGCTCCTGGAGCAGTCGATCGTCGGCCTTGGCCTTCCGGTAATCACGCAGGTTGGTCGGCTCGTCCGCCAGACCTCGCGCGAGTATGGCTACTCGCTTGATCTGGCTGGGGCTCCATCCGTACCTGCTCCGGACGATCAGTCTTAGGTGGTCCGGCGTGACCCCCACACATCGAGCCACATAACCAACGGGATAACCGGCGCTCAATAAATCAAGCGAAACCTCAGCGCGAGCCAAGGTGCGCTCATAGATGAAACTGGTCCCGCTCCGGCGCAGCTGCCGGCGCAGGGTGCTCTCGCTACAGAAGAGCTTCCTCGCCAGAACTTTCGCCGTTAACTTCGGGCCATCGCGCCCCTCTCTCAAGGCTGCGCGCACTTGAGCCAACATCGGTTCCTCCATGACCCAAGGTTTAGCTCAGTTCGAGCAGAGAATCGAGCGGGCTACGCCGAGGCAATCCCCACTTACTTCCGTGATCTTCGGTCGATTTTGGCGAAGAAGACGAGGCCCCCTGGCTCAGACCTCGATGACTACCGGGAGGACCATCGGGCGGCGGCGGAGGCGCTGCCAGACGAACTTGCCGATCGCCTCGTGGAGGTCCTCCTCGACCAGGTGGTTCTCGCGTTTGCCGGCGCCGCGGGCGTCTTCGAGCTGGTCTTCGACCAGGTCCTTGAGGTCCTCGACCATCGCGTCGGCCTCCTCGAGGAAGGCGACGCCGCGGAAGATCACCTCGGGGTCGGCGACGATGCTGCCGTCGTCGCTGGAGATGGTGGCGACGACGATGAAGATGCCGTCGGCGGAGATCTCGCGGCGGTCGCGCAGGGCGGCGTCGTCGGGCTCGCCGATGTTGACGCCGTCGACGTAGATGACGCCGGCATGGATGTCCTCGCCGAAGCGGGCGCCGCTTGAGTCGATCTCCAGCGGCAGGCCGTTGCGGCCCTTGAAGATGCGGTCGCTCTCGATCCCGACCGCTTCGGCCAGCTCGGCGTGCAGGCGCAGGCGCTGGTGGTCGCCGTGGACCGGCAGCACGTACTTCGGCTTGGTCAGGTTGAGCATCAGCTTCAGCTCCTCCTGCCAGCCGTGGCCGGAAGCGTGGATCGGCGCGTCCTTGGCGGTGATCACGCTGGCGCCGATCTCATAGATGCGGTCGATCGTCTCGTTGACGGCGCGCTCGTTGCCGGGCACCGGCGTGGCCGAGAAGACGACGGTGTCGCCGGAGTGCAGCTGCACGTCGCGGTGGTCGTTGTTGGCCATCCGCCGCAGCGCCGAGAGCGGCTCCCCCTGGCTGCCGGTCGAGACGACCACGACTTTCTCGTCGGGGAAGTCCTCGATCTCGCGGGGCTGGATGAAGATCCCCTCTGGCGCGTTGGCGATGCCCAGGTTCGAGGCGATGTTGAAGTTCTTGCGCATCGAACGGCCGACCAGCGCCACCTTGCGATCGAGCCTCGAGGCGGCGTCGATCACCTGCTGGACGCGGTGGATGTTGGAGGCGAACGAGGTGACGATGATCCGTCCCTTGCAGCGGGCGAACTGCTGCAGCAGCGCCGGCCCGACCGCCGACTCCGAAGGGGCGACCCCCGGCCTGTCGGCGTTGGTCGAGTCGCCGCAGAGCAGCAGCAGGCCTTCCTTGCCGAGCTCGGCCAGGCGCGAGACGTCGGCGGGACGACCGTCGACCGGGGTCTGGTCGAACTTGTAGTCGCCGGTCATCAGGACCTTGCCGACGTCGGTGCCGATCAGGACCCCGCGCATGTCCGGGATCGAGTGGGCGAGGTGGACCAGCTCCAGCTCGAAGGGCCCGCGCCGCACCGTCTCCCCCGGCGGCAGCTCCTGCAGAGGCGCTTTCTCGCCCAGCTTGTGCTCGTCGAGCTTGGAGCGGACCATGCCGATCGTCAGCAGGCCGCCGTAGATCACCGGCGGGATGCCGATCTCGCGGAGCACGTAGGGCAGCGCCCCCACGTGGTCCTCGTGGCCGTGGGTGAGGACGATCGCCTCGATGTCGTCGGCGCGATCGCGCAGGTAGGAGAAATCGGGAAGCACGAGGTCGATCCCGTGCATCTCGGCGGTCGGGAACATCAGCCCCGTGTCGACGACGACGATCCGGCCGTCGTACTCGATCACGGTCATGTTCTTGCCGATCTCGCCGAGGCCGCCCAGGGGCAGCACTCGAAGTTTGCTTGGCACTAGTTACTCACTCTCTCGTAGATAGGTCTAACTGGTGACCGCGACGCCGGCGGCATCGAGGCCCGCCCTGATGGCGGCCCTCTGCTCGGCGTCTGCTGGCACCAGGGGAAGTCGAAGTCGATCCGCGCAGAGGCCCAGCATCTCCAGGGCCGCCTTGAGCGGGATCGGGTTGGTGGTCACGGAGGTCGCCTCGTAGACCGGGGTGATCTCGGCGTCGATCTCTCGCGCGCGGTCGAGATCTCCGGCCTGGGCGGCCTCCCACATCTCGCGCATCCGGTCGCCGACGATGTGCGAGGCGACGGTGATGCCGCCCCCGCCGCCGAACTCGAGCACGCGCAGGAAGGTGTTGTCGTTGCCGGCCAGGACGGTGAGGCCGTCGATCGGCCCCAGCTCGGCGTCGTTGGCCTGCTTGACGGCGACGATGTTGTCGACCTGACCCAGCTCGGCCAGGAGCGCGGGGTCGACGTTGATGATCACCCGCGAGGGGATGTTGTACATCACCATCGGCAGCTCCGGGACGGCCGCCGCCACCGTCTCGAAGTGGGCTTTTACGCCGGCGGGGGTCGGCTTGTTGTAGTACGGGCAGACGACCAGCGAGGCGTCGGCACCGGCCTCGGCCGCCATCCTGGTCAGCTCGCAGGAGTGGCGGGTGTCGTTGGTGCCGGTGCCGCAGATCAGCAGCGCCTCGTCCCCCACCTCGGCCCGCACCGCCCGCAGCAGCTCGATCTCCTCCTCGTCGGTCAGCGTCGGGCACTCACCGGTCGTCCCGGCGATCACCAGCCCGTGCGAGCCGTGCTCGAGGAGGTGCGCCGCCAGGCGCCGCGCCGCGTCATGGTCGACCGCCCCGCTCTCGTCGAACGGGGTCGCCATCGCGGTGAGAACTCCCTTGATCTCCTTCATCGCGGCTCCTTCATCAGTGCCAGGGTATCCCGTCGGGCGGCTGCGCCGCAGGCCTAGAGGAGCTTCTCCAGCCCGACCGTGAAGCGATCGGGCAGATCGGCCACCTTCCGGCAGGCCAGGACCACTCCCGGCATGAACGAGCGCCGGTCGATCGAGTCGTGGCGGACCGCCAGCGTCTGCCCGACGCCACCGAAGATCACTTCCTGGTGGGCGACCATTCCCGGCAGCCGCACCGAGTGGATCGGCTGGTGGACGTTGCCGCCGGCCGCGTCGATCAGCTCCTGGGTCCGCTTCGCCGTGCCCGAGGGGGCGTCGAGCTTCTTGTCGTGGTGGAGCTCGACGATCTCGCACTCGGGCATGTGCCTGGCGATCGTCTGCGAGACCTTCATCAGCAGCACCGCCCCGATCGCGAAGTTGGGGGCGACGAAGCAGTTGGCCCCAGCGGTGCCGGCCTCGGCCGCCGCGCGGGCGGCGTCGAGGTCGAAGCCGGTGGTGCCGACCACGGCGTGGACCCCCGCCGCGAGGCAGGCGCGCACGTTCTCCAGCGCCGTGTCCGGGACGGTGAAGTCGACGACGACGTCGGCCTCCGGCAGCACCTCGGCCAGCTCCGTGCCCAGCGCGGGATCGGCCCGCCCCGTCAGCTCCAGCCCGTCGGCCTCGGTGACCGCCTCGCAGACGGCCTGGCCCATTTTCCCGGCGGCGCCGGCGACCGCGACGCGAGTCATGCCGCGACCAGAGCCTCGCTGACGGGCGGCAGGGCTGCCCGGAAGCGGTCTTCGTCGGCACCGACGCAGGCGGCCGAGAGTCGCTCGGCACCGTAGAGCTCGGCGGCGAGCTCGGTCAGGTCGTCGACCGTGATCGCGTCGACCTTGGCGAGCATCTCGTCGAGGCTTTCGATCGGCAGCCCGAACAGGGTCGCGCGGGAGATCCGCGTCATCCGCGCCGCGGTCGACTCGGAGGAGAGGACGAGGCGACCCTTGACGCTCTCCTTGGCCCGCGTCAGCTCGTCCTCGGAGACCGGCTCCGAGCGCAGCCGCGCCATCTCGCGGCCGATGATCGCGCAGGCCTCCTCGACGTTCTCCTCGCGGGTGCCGACGTAGGTTGCGACCAGGCCGTGGTCGGTGAACTGCTCGTTGTAGGAGCCGACCGAGTAGGCGAGGCCGCGCTTCTCCCGCACCTCGCGGAAGAGACGGGAAGAGGTCGAGCCGCCGAAGATCGCGTCGAGGACCGCCAGCGGGAAGCGCCGCTGGTCGTCCCGCCGCAGCCCCGGCGCCCCGAAGCAGATGTGGTACTGCTCGGTCTCCTTGCTGAGGAAGCAGAGCCGGGAGCCGCCGTCCAGGCCGGACTCGACGGTCTGCCCCTCCCCCACCCGCGGCGGGTTGACCAGCCGCTGCGCCAGCTCGACGATGCGCTCGTGGTCGAGGTGGCCGGCGGCGCCGACGACGATCTGCGGCGCCGCGTAGTGGGCGCTGCGGTAGGCCTCGATGTCCGGGACCGGGATCGAGGCGATCACCTCCGGTTCACCGAGCACGCGCCGGCCGAGCGGGTGCTCGCCGAAGACGGCCTCGGCGAGGACGTCGTGGACCCGGTCCTGGGGCTCGTCGTCGTACATCGCGATCTCCTCCAGCACCACCTGGC
>DASUQZ010000229.1:0-2676 GCA_036280335.1 Solirubrobacterales bacterium | reverse complement strand
CGTCGAGCTCGCCTCGTGCGAGCGCGTCGTGATCGCCGACGACGACGTCCGCTACGACCCGGCGGCGCTGCGGCGCGCCGCGGAGCTGCTCGCCGAATACGACCTGGTGCGGCCGCAGAATTTCTTCGCCGAGCTCCCCTGGCACGCCCGCTGGGACACGGCGAGGACGCTGCTCAACCGCAGCCTCGGCCGCGATTACCCCGGGACGCTGGCGGTGCGGCGCTCGCGGATGCTGGCGATGGGCCTCTACGACGGCGACGTCCTCTTCGAGAACATGGAGCTGATCCGCACCGTGCGGGCGCACGGCGGACGCACGGTCTCGCCGCTCGACCTCTACGTCGCCCGCGTCCCGCCCTCGGCGTCGCACTTCTGGGGACAGCGCACCCGCCAGGCCTACGACGACTTCGCCCTGCCGGCGCGGATGGCGCTCTGGCTGGCGGTGGTGCCGCTACTTCTCCTCGCCGCCCTCGGCAGGCGCATCGGACTCTTGCCGCAGCGGGGTGTGGCGAAGGTCCGATACGGCCTCTCGGCGCTGGTCGCCCTCGCGATCGGAGCCGCCGAGCTCGGCCGCCGCCGCGCCGGCGGCGCCGCCGTCTTCCCCGCCTCCTCCTCGCTGCTGGCGCCGGTCTGGATCCTCGAGCGGGGCGTCTGCGCCTGGCTCGCCGTGCTACAGCGGCTGCGCTGCGGCGGGGTCCGCTACGGCGACTCGGTGATCCCGGTGGCGGCCCACTCGGAGCAGCAGCTGCGCCGCCGCTTCGAGAGGGGGGAGGGGGGCCTAGGGGGCTCTACGGCTCCGACTAGGCCGGTAGGGAGGGAGACCCCTCCGCCGCCCGGTCGGCCGCCTCGAACGGCATCCGCTCGTCCAGGCCGGTGAGGTTGAGCACGCGCCGGACCTCGAGGGACCGGCAGGGGACGAAGCTGAGCCCGCTTTCCCTGATCTTCATCGCCATCACCAGCAACGAGATCCCCGTCGAGTCGATGAACTCGAGCTGGCCGAGGTCGACGACCACCTCCTTGCCGGAGCCGAGGGCGTCCAGCAGCGGCGCTTCCACGGTCGCGACGTTCGACAGGTCGAGCTCGCCGTCGAGGGCGAGTCGGATGCGGCCGCCGTCGGGCGTCTGCCGCACGGTCAACAGACCGTCCTTTACTTCGAATTCGATTCCAGGCACTGGCGAGGGCACTGACGAAACCTCCCGATTCATTGAATTTGGGGAAGTCCCGGGACGCCTCGAAATGGCGCCTACGGTCTTGCCTCGGCTGTAGTGTCCGCCGGCACAGGGATGCCGGCTACGAACCCATCTATCGATGCTAGCGCAGCTACCGCAGTCTGGCTAGGGGGTTCGAGGAAATCGGGGAGAGGCGTCTGCTCGCCGCCCGCACGCGCTGCAGCAACCTGTCGCGCTTGTGGGCGGGGCCGATCTCCGGGCCGCGGATCTCCTCGCGGGCCTTCGCTACGTCCTTGCTGCTGAGGCTCTCAGGTGGGGCGTTCATCTCTCCTCGGCTCCTCGAAAAGGGGGAAAGGGGGGCGGCGACTTGGTACCTCTCCCAATCTCCGCGCGATGCCGTGAGAAGTGAGCGGTCTACCTCCCGGCACAACCGGCGCTGCCACCGTTGTGCCTGGTGTCCGATTACCCAGTGATCAGGGTCACAAACCGTTTTGGATCGAAGTCAGGCGGGAAGCGAGTCCGCAAGAGGAACGGCATGGAACACACCGGTTTTCAGCACGAGGCCCTCATCTACGAAGGGCCGGACGAGTACCTCGCCGGGACGGTGCCGTTCCTGCGCGCCGCAATCGAAGCCGGGGAGCCGGCGCTGGTCGCGGTCCGGCCCGCCCAGACCGAGCTGGTGCAAAACGAGCTCGGGGAGGACGCGAGCCGGGTTCGCTTCGTCGACATGGAAGAGGTGGGCCGCAATCCCGCCCAGATCATCCCCTTCTGGCGGGACTTCGTCGACGAAAGCGGCGGCCGTCCCGTACGCGGCATCGGCGAACCGGTCTGGGCCGCCCGCAGCCCCGCCGCGCTCGACGAGTGCCAGCGGCACGAGTCGCTTCTCAACCTCGCCTTCGCGTCCGAGCCGTCCTGGTCGCTGCTCTGCCCCTACGACGCCGGCTCGCTGGACGGCGAGGTGCTGGAGAAGGTCGCCCTCTCGCACCCCTGCCTGCGCCGTGAAGGCCGGCGAGAGGAGAGCGCCCGCTTCGACCCCGACCCGGACTGCTTCGCGGGCGAGCTGCCGCCGCCGGCGGCGAGGCCGGAGGTCGTCTCCTTCGGACTCGGCGAGCTCTCCGAGGTCCGCAACCGCGTGGCCGACACGGCCGGGCGCGCCGGGATGGACCGGCTCGGGGTCGCCGACCTCGTCACCGCCACCAGCGAGCTCGCCGCCAACAGCGTCATGCACGGGGGCGGCAGCGGCACGCTGCGCCTCTGGCGGGAGGGCGACGAGCTGCTGGCCGAGGTCGAGGACCGGGGCCTGATCGAGGAACCCCTGGTGGGAAGGCTGCGTCCGGGGATCAGGCAGGAGGGCGGCCGCGGCCTCTGGCTCGCCAACCAGCTCTGCGACCTCGTCCAGATCCGCTCCGGTGTGCAGGGGACGACCGTGCGGCTGCACGTGCTCGCCCGCCAGGGCGCCTTCGTCTGAGGCGTGCCCCGCGGCCGCCCCGGGTAGTGGGCGGACATGCCG
>DASUQZ010000228.1:0-2447 GCA_036280335.1 Solirubrobacterales bacterium | reverse complement strand
CACCCTGCCTCTCGGCGTGCGAGCCAGCAGACCCTGCCGGACCAGGAACGGCTCGGCGACGACCTCGACCGTCTCCGGCTCCTCCCCCACCGCGACCGCCAGGGTCGAGAGCCCGACCGGACCGCCGCCGAACTTGCTCGCGATCACTTCCAGGAGGGCCCGGTCCGCGCGGTCGAGGCCGGCGGCGTCGACCTCGAGCATCTCCAGCGCGTCGGCGGCGACCGCGGCGCCGATCTTGCCGCTCCCCTTCACCTGGGCGAAGTCGCGAACCCGCTTGAGGAGCCGGTTCGCCACCCGCGGCGTGCCCCGCGAGCGGGAGGCGATCGTCTCCGCGCCCTCGGGGTCGATCTCGACCCCGAGGATGCCGGCGGAGCGCCGGATGATCAGCGCCAGGTGCTCGGGCGCGTAGTACTCGAGACGGTGGGAGACCCCGAAGCGGTCGCGCAGCGGCGTCGTCAGCAGCCCCGCCCGCGTGGTCGCGCCGACCAGGGTGAAGGGAGGCAGAGGCAGCGTCACCGTCCGCGCTCCGGCGCCCTGGCCGAGCACCACCGGCAGCTCGCCGTCCTCCATCGCCGGGTAGAGCGTCTCCTCCACCGCCCGCCCGAGGCGGTGGATCTCGTCGATGAAGAAGACGCTGCCGGGCTCCAGGGAGGTGAGGAAGGAGGCGACGTCGGCCTTGCGCTCCAGGGCCGGGCCGGCGGTCTGGACCATCGGCACGCCGAGCTCGGCGGCGACGATATGGGCAAGCGAGGTCTTGCCGAGGCCCGGCGGGCCAGCGAGCAGCACGTGATCCAGCGGCTCGCCGCGCCGCTTGGCCGCCTCGATGAAGATCGCCAGCTGCTCGGTCACCTGCTCCTGGTTGACGAAGTCCGCCAGCGTCGGCGGGCGCAGCGAGCGGTCGAGGTCCTCGTCGGGCTTGTCGGCGCGGGCGTCGTGGACCCTCACCTCGGCGTCGACCGGCAGCGGCTCGCCGTCGATGCCGGGGGTGCGGATGCGGTTCCCGCCGAAGTCGGGTGCCTCGTTCACGCCGCGTTCCTGGAGGTTCCGGCTTTCCGCAGGGCGGCGGCCACCAGCTCCTGAGGCTCGGAGCCGTCCACCCCGTCGAGGAGCCGCTCCGCCTCGAGCGGCGCGTAGCCGAGGTTGACGAGCCCGTCCCGGGCGAGGATGCGCGCGTCGTCCTGCCCAGCCTCGCCGATCGCCACCGCCTCCTCCAGCTCGCCGGCGACCTTCTCCCGCAGCTCGACGATGATCCGCTCGGAGGTCCGTTTGCCGATGCCGGGAACGGCCTGGAAGCGCTTGGCGTCGCCGGCCGCTATCGCCCGCAGGAGATCCCGTGCCGTCCCGCCCGAGAGGGCGGCGAGGGCGACTTTGGGGCCGACCCCGCTGACGCCGATCAGGAGCCGGAAGAGGTCCCGCTCCTCTTCGGAGGCAAAGCCGTAGAGGGCGAGCGAATCGTCCCGGGAGATCAGCTCGGCGTGGAGGAAGGTCTCGCGCCCGGTGGCGGGCACCGCTTTCAGCGTCTCGGCCGAGACCGAGAGCCGGTAGCCGACGCCGGCGGCGTCGATGACGACGTGGTCGGGCCGGCGCACCAGCACCTCGCCCTTGACGGCGGCGATCATCCGGCGACCCGCTCCCCGGTGCCCACTTCCTGGACCGCGGCGACTGCACTCCGATGGCCGCTGCCGCCGCCGTGGCAGATCGCCACCGCGAGCGCGTCGGCGGCGTGGTCCGGGGTCGGTGGCTCGGGTAGGCCCAGCAGCGTCCCGACCATCCGCTGTACCTGCCGCTTGCCGGCCCCTCCGGAGCCGCAGACCGCCATCTTGATCGCCTGCGGCGTGTAGGAGAAGCAGCCGACGCCCTGCTCGGCCGCCGCCAGCATCGCCACCCCGCTGGCCTGCCCGACGGCCATCGCCGAGCGCACGTTTTTGCCGAAATAGACCTCCTCGATCGCCATCGCCCTCGGCTCGTGCCAGGCGATCAGCTCCTTCAGGGAGCGGTGGATCCGCTCCAGGCGCTGCTCCATGGGCAGCTCGGGCGTCGTCTCGACCACGCCTCCGTCGAGCGCGACCATGTGGTTTCCCTCGACCCGGACCACGCCGAAGCCGAGGTTCGCCGCCCCAGGGTCGATTCCGATCACTACCTGCACGGGTAGTGATTCTCGGAACTCAGTCGGATGCCTTCAGGCAGCGAGCTTCTCGAGCACGTCCGCGGGAATGTCGAAGTTGGCGTAGACCTCGTCGACGTCGTCCTGGTCGTCGAGGGCCTCGAGCAGCTTGAGAACCCGCTCGGCGTCGTGGCCTTTGACCTCGACGCTGCTCTTCGGCTCGGTGATCAGGCCGGCGGACTCGAACTCGATGCCTTCGCCTTCGAGCGACTCGCGCACGGCGGTCAGGTCGGTCGGCTCGCAGATCACCCGCAGCTTCCCATCGTCCTCGCGCACGTCCTCG
>DASUQZ010000227.1:0-9620 GCA_036280335.1 Solirubrobacterales bacterium | reverse complement strand
CGTCCGGCCGGCGATCAACGTCGGCATCTCGGTCTCCCGGGTCGGCGGTAACGCGCAGACCAAGGCGATGAAGAAGGTCGCCGGAAAACTGCGCCTCGACCTCTCCCAGTACCGCGACCTCGAGGCCTTCGCCCAGTTCGGCTCCGAGCTCGACGCCGAGACGCAGAAAGCGCTCACCCGCGGCGAACGGCTGGTCGAGCTGCTGAAACAGAAAGAGCGGGAACCGCTCAGCGTCGGCGACCAGGTCGCCTCGATCTACTCGGGCACCGGCGGCTACCTCGACCGGATCAAAGTCGAGCGCGTCGGCGAGTTCCTGGCCGACCTGCGGGTCCGCCTGCACTCCGAGAAGTCCGACCTGCTCGGCCGCATCGAAGAGAGCGGCAAGCTCTCCGACGAGGACGAGCAGGAGCTCGGCAAGGCGATCGCCGACTTCGTCGACGACTTCGGCCCCGACTTCGACGAGCACGGCGAGCCGCTCGAGGCGGGCGAGTCGGACCGCATCCACTCCAAAGAGGAGCGCGAGGCCCCGGGCCGCACCTCCGGCTCGGAGACCGCCTCCGAGGAGACGGCGACCCCGGCGTAGTCGTCGGGTCAGGTTCCACTCATGGCAACGCAGAAGGAAGTCAAGAACCGCATCGCGTCGGTCAAGAACATCAACAAGATCACGCGGGCGATGGAGATGGTCGCGGCGGCGCGCCTGCGCCGCGCCGAACAGCGGATTTCCGACCTGCGCCCCTACGCCGAGGGAATCCGGCGGCTGACCCGCCAGGCCTCCGCCCACGCGGGCGGTATCCCGCGGGTGCCGGTCCTGGTCGAGCGCGAGAACGTCAAGCGGGTCGGGATCGTCCTCGTCACCGGCGATCGCGGTCTCGCGGGGGCCTTCAACAGCAACATCATCCGCGAAGGGATGCGGACGGCGCAGAAGGTCCGCGAGGAAGGGGCGGAGCCCTCGTTTGCGGTGGTCGGCCGCAAGGGGCTCTCGGCGATGACCTTCCGCAAGCAGGACGTCTCCTCCTCCTACGTCGGCTTCACCGACCGCCCGGCCTTCGCCAACGCGCGGGAAATCGGCGAGGAGATGACCGCCCGCTACGTGGACGAGGACCTCGATCGCGTCGAGCTGATCTACAACCGCTTCGTCTCACCGCTGACGCAGCACGTATGGCGGCAGACGCTGCTGCCGCTGCAGCAGGCCGAGGTGACCGGCGAGGGAGCCGAGGCGGAGGCCGACGCCGAGGAGGAGACCGAGGGGGGGCCCGACCAGAGCCGCTCGGAGTGGATCTACGAGCCCGACCCGGAGGAGCTGCTCGGGCGGTTGATCCCGGAATACGTGACGATCTCGGTCTACCGGGCGCTGCTCGAGTCCGCCGCCTCGGAGCTCGGGGCGCGGATGACCGCGATGCGCAACGCCGCAGAGAACGCCGAGTCGATGATCGGCGACCTGACCCTGGAGATGAACCGGGCACGGCAGGCGGAAATCACGCAGGAGATCTTGGAGGTCGTCGGCGGCGCCGAGGCGCTCGGCTAGACGACGACACAGGCCCAGGCTCACCAACAGCACTTCAAAGACGAGAAAAGGAACGCATGGCTGACAACGGAAACGGAACCAACCTAGGGCGCGTCGAGCAGGTAACGGGAGTGGTCATCGACGCCGCCTTCCCCGACCAGCTGCCGGAGATCTTCTCGGCGGTGACGATCGAGACCGCCGGCGACGGCGACGGCGAAGCGACGCAGCTGGTCTGCGAGGTGCAGCAGCACCTCGGCGACGACCGCGTCCGCGCGGTCGCGATGGACGCCACCGACGGAGTCCAGCGAGGCGATCGCGTCGTCGACACGGGCGGCCCGATCACGGTTCCCGTCGGCGACGCCACCCTCGGCCGGATCTTCAACCTGCTCGGCGAGCCGATCGACAACGGCCCCGAGATCCAGGCCGAGGAGCGCTGGCCGATCCACCGTCCGGCCCCCGAGGCTTCCGACCTGACCCCGACCCAGGAGATCCTCGAGACCGGGATCAAGGTCATCGACCTCCTCGCCCCCTACGCCAAAGGCGGCAAGGTCGGGCTGTTCGGCGGCGCCGGCGTCGGCAAGACCGTGCTGATCCAGGAGCTCATCCGCAACATCGCCGAGGAGCACTCCGGCCTCTCCGCCTTCGTCGGCGTCGGCGAGCGCTCGCGAGAGGGGAACGACCTCTGGCTGGAGATGAAAGAGTCGGGCGTGATCGACAAAACCATGCTCGTCTTCGGCCAGATGAACGAGCCCCCGGGCGCGCGCCTGCGCGTCGCCCTCTCCGGGCTGACGATGGCCGAGTACTACCGCGAGCAGGGCGGCCAGGACGTGCTCCTGTTCATCGACAACATCTTCCGCTTCGTCCAGGCGGGCTCCGAGGTCTCGGCCCTGCTGGGCCGGATGCCCTCCGCGGTGGGCTACCAGCCGACCCTGGAGACCGAGATGGGCGGCCTGCAGGAGCGGATCACCTCGACCGACCGCGGCTCGGTGACCTCGATTCAGGCGGTCTACGTCCCCGCCGACGACTACACCGATCCGGCTCCGGCCTCGGTGTTCGCCCACCTCAACGCGACTACGGCGCTGTCGCGGTCGATCTCCGAGAAAGGGATCTACCCGGCGGTCGACCCGCTCGACTCGACCTCGACGATCCTCAAGCCCGACGTCGTCGGCGAGGAGCACTACCGCACCGCGACCGACGTCCAGGAGGTCCTGCAGCGCTACAAGGAGCTCCAGGACATCATCGCCATCCTCGGCATCGACGAGCTCTCCGACGAGGACCGCCAGACGGTCTCCCGCGCCCGCAAGATCGAGCGCTTCCTCTCGCAGCCGTTCTTCGTCGCCGAACAGTTCACCGGCCGCAGCGGCGAGTACGTGCCGGTCGCCGAGACCGTCCGCGGCTTCCGCGAGATCCTCGACGGCGAGCACGACGACCTGCCCGAGGGCGCCTTCTACATGCAGGGCTCGATCGACCAGGTCCTCGAGAACGCCAAGTCCGGCGCCGCGGCGTAGGGGATCCCGATGGCGGCGGAGCGCATGGTCGACGTCGAGGTCCTGACCCCGGAGGGCGAGATCTGGAGCGGTGAAGCGCGCCAGGTCTCGACCCGCACCGAGGTCGGCGAAATCGGCATCCTCGCCAACCACGCGCCGGTCCTGGCGGCGCTGCGGCCGACCGAGCTCCGCCTCCACCTCTCCGAGTCGGAGACCAGGCGCTACGCGCAGGCCCACGGCTGGCTGCAGGTCTACGGCAACCGGGCCCGGCTCCTGCTCGAGGAGGCGATCCCGCCCGAGGACCTCGACGCGGGGACGTTGAAGGAGCAGCTCTCCGACGCCGAGCAGCGGCTCTCCGACTCCGAGGAGGGGAGCGCGGAGTACGCGCGGGCGCAGAAAGACAAAGACCGCGCGGAAGCATTCCTGACGATCGCTGGGGGATGAGGGGAGCCGACACCCCTCCTCCGGAATTGACCTCCCCTCGCTTCGCTCGGGGAGAAGATGCTGCGCGAGCTTTGCTCGCGCAAGAACCAGATTGCATATCGCCGAACATTCCTCCGGAGGGGTACCGGCTGCCCTCGCTCGAAGCCGCGGAGGAGCTTCGACAGAGTCGGAGTTCGACGCGAACTTGCGATTCGACACCTCATAGGTGCTCAATTGCAGGTTCATTTCTCTTGACCAACTTCTGCGAGGCTCCCCGTCATGTCTGACGAGCTCGTCGTCCTCGCGGAACGGTTGATCTCTTACGAGACCTGCGAGCCTGATGCGATTTCCGAGGCGGCGGGGTTCGTGAAGGGGTGGCTGGAGGCTCGGGGGATCGAGGCCGAGCGGGACGAGGTGCGGGGCCTGCCGGTGCTGAAGGCCGAAGTCGGGCCGGAGGGGGCGCCGACGGTGGTGCTGCACGGGCACCTCGACGTGGTGCCGGCGTTCGCGGGGCAGTTCGAGCCCAAGGTCGAGGGGGACCGGCTCTACGGGCGCGGCGCCTACGACATGAAGGGGGCCATCGCGGCGATGCTGCTGGTCACCGCGGCGATGCGGGACCAGGACCGGGTGCGGGTGCGGCTGGGGATCGTCGGCGACGAGGAGTCCGAGGAAGACGCCGAGCGCGGCTCCGACCACCTCGTCGACACGGGCTTCACAGGCGACTTCGCGATCACCGGCGAGCCGACGGATCTGCACATCGGGATCGAGGCCAAGGGGGTGCTGGCGCTGCGGCTGGAGGTCGCCGGCACCGCCGCCCACGGCGCCACCCCGTGGCTGGGCGAAAACGCCGTCCTCAACGCGATCGACGTTTTCCGCAGTATCGAGTCGCTACCGTTTGCGCGGCACAGCTCTGAGCTGTTCGACCGCCCTTCGATCAACCTCGGTCGGATCTCCGGCGGCGACGCTCTCAACAAGGTGCCCGACCGATGCGTGATCGACGTCGACATCCGCTACCTGCCAGACCAGGATCCGAAGGCCATCCTCGGCGAAGTTGGGGAGATCCCCGGCATCGAGGTGCAGGCGCTGCTGACGCGGCCGCCGGCCACGGTGGACCGCGACTCCGCCTACGTGCGGGCGCTGCGCCGCTCGGCGACCGCTCACCACGACGGGGAGCCGATGAGCGTCGGGCGCGACGGCGCCTCCGACGCGGTCTCATTCCTGCGGGTCGGGGTGCCGGCGGTCGAGTTCGGACCGGTCGGGGCCGGTCACCACGGGCCGGAGGAGTGGGTCTCGGTCTCTTCGCTGAACACCTACCGCCAGGCGCTGGAGTCGTTCCTGCGGGCGATCCCGGACCGGCTCGACAGCGATGAATGAGCCGCTGGGCCCGGCCTGGGCTCCGAAGAAGCCGCCCCCGCAGGGGGACGGGGAGCCGGCGCCGAAGCCGAAGCGCTTCTGGTGGCGCTTCCTCCTCGCCTCGTTCCTGATCGTCGCGGTCTCGGCCGGGACCACCGCCGCCGTGGCGCTGCTCTACATCGACAGCATCGCCGAGGCGATCGGGCCCGAGAACGACAGGCTTCAGAAACGGCTGGACAACATCCTCCAGAAGGCCGAGGAAGGCGACCCGCAGAACTTCCTCCTCGTCGGGTCCGACAAACGCGCAGGAGCCGAATTCGCTGAAGACAAGGGCCGCTCCGACACGGCGATGCTGGTCCGCCTCGATCCCGGCAAGGACCTGATCTCGATGATGTCGATCCCCCGCGACCTCAAGGTCGAAATCCCCGGGGTCGGCACCGGCAGGTTCAACGAAGCGTATTTCTACGGCGGCACCAAGCTGACCCTGCGGGTGGTCAAGAACCTGACCGGGCTGCCGATCCACCACGTCGTCAACGTCGACTTCCTCGGCTTCGCCCAGGGCGTCTACGCGATCGGCTGCGTCTACACCGACGTCGACCGCCGCTACTACCACTCCAACGAGGGAGTGCCGCCCGAAGAACAGTACGCCGAGATCAACGTCCAGCCCGGCTACCAGCTGATGTGCGGCAAGAAAGCGCTCGACTACGTGCGGTACCGCCACACCGACACCGACATCGTCCGCTCGGCCCGTCAGCAGGACTTCCTCAGCTCGATCCGCCATCGCATCGACGTCAAGGACATCGTCTTCGAGCAGGGCGAGGACCTGATCGACGTCTTCACCGAATACACGACCTCCGACATCAACGACGGCCCGACGCTGCTGGAAATCCTCAAGCTCGTCGCCGCCTCCCGCGACTCGACCATGAACGAGGTCGAGTTCCCGGCCGAACTGAGCCCGACCTACGTCTACGCCTCCGACGCGGCGATCGAGGGTGCGGTCGAAGAATTCCTCGGCGAAGCCGGCGACGGCGCGGCCGCAGCCGCGGCGGCGAAGCCGAAGAAGGCCCGCGGCGGCGGCAGGAAGAAGGCCAGTGGGGGCAGGGCGGGCAAGAAGAAGCAGAAGCGGGAGAAGCCGAAGGTCGAGATCGCGAAGCCGGGCAGCGACGGCCTGGTCGAGGCCCGCGAAGCGGGCGAAGCGGAGGCGAAGATCGCCTCCCGCCGTGCCCGCGGGCACTTCCCGATCTACTACCCGACGCGGCTCCCGGAAGGCACCCGCTTCGTCGAAACCAATCCCTACGAGAAGGTCGTCGACCCGTACGTCTACAACCTCAAGGACGACGACGGGAATCGCCACCTCGCCTACCGGATGGTCCTGGTGGCGGAAATGTCCGACGGGACCCACTACTTTGGGGTGCAGGGCATCCGCGGCTGGTCTGACCCGCCGATCGTCGAGGACCCGAGCTTGACCAAGGAGATCAACGGGCGCGAGTTCGACATCTTCCTCGACGGCGACCGTGTGAAAATGGTCGCCTGGCGCCGCGGTGAGAACGTCTACTGGATCGCCAACGACCTGCTGCGGACTTTGACCAACGATCAGATCATCGGAATGGCGCGCTCGGCCAAGGTGCTGGTTCCGAAGAAGAAGCCGAAGGGCGGAAAGGGCAGGGGATGAGTGAGCGCAAGGAGACCGTAGGCGTCATCGGGGTCGGCTGGGTCGGCCTCGTCACCGCCGCCTGCTTCGCCGAGCTCGGCCACCCGGTGATCGCCCGCGACATCGTCCAGGAGAAGGTCGACGCGCTCTCGCGGGGCGAGGTCTCGATCCACGAGCCCGGGCTGGAGGACCTGCTGCGGCGCAACGCCGAGCGGCTCACCTTCACCACCGACATGGACGAGCTGCTGGCGGGTGCGCGGCTCCTCTTCGTCTGCGTCGACACCCCGCCGACCTACTCCGGTGACGCCGACCTCTCGCGGGTGCGGACGGTGGTCCGGGAGCTCTCCGACGACGGCGACCACGTGCTGATCATGAAGAGCACCGTTCCGGCCGGCACCGGCGAGTCGATCCGCCGCGACATGCCCGACCTCTCCTACGTCTCCTGCCCGGAGTTCCTCAAGGAGGGGACCGCGGTCAAGGACTTCATGAACCCCGACCGCGTGGTGATCGGCGCCGACCCCGGCGACGAGGAGGCGGCCGACGCGGTCGAGGCCCTCTACCGGCCGCTCGGCGGCGAGATCCTCCGCACCGAGGTCGCCAGCGCCGAGATGATCAAGCTCGCCTCCAACGCCTTCCTGGCGACGAAGATCTCCTTCATCAACGAGATCGCCAACGTCTGCGAGGAGGTCGGCGCCGATGTCGGCCAGGTGGCCCGGGGGATGGGCCTCGACGAGCGGATCGGCACCGCCTTCCTGCGCGCCGGGATCGGCTACGGGGGCAGCTGCTTCCCCAAGGACGTCAGCGCCCTGAAGATGCTGGCAGGCAACACCGGCTACCACTTCCAGCTGCTGACGGCGGTGATCGAGGTCAACGAGCTGCAGAAGCGCCGCGTCGTCGGCAAGCTCGAGAAGCACCTCGGCTCGCTGATCGGCAAGCGGGTGGCGCTGCTCGGCCTCGCCTTCAAGCCCGACACCGACGACATGCGCGAGGCCTCGAGCCTGGTGCTCGCGGCGCGCCTGCAGGGTGAGGGGGCGGAGGTCGTCGCCTACGATCCCGTCGCCGCCGAGCGGGCCTCCGAACTGCTCGGCTCGGTCGAGATGGCGCCCTCGGCGATGGAGGCGCTCGACGGCGCCGACGCCGCCGTCCTGGTCACCGAGTGGCGCGAGTTCGCCGAGCTCGACTGGGGCGCCGCCGCGGAGCGGATGGCACGGCCACTGATCGTCGACGGCCGCAACTTCCTCGACCCCGCGACCCTCGTGAGTGCCGGATTCGAGTACGAGGGCATAGGCCGGGCTGTGAACGCTCCCAGACCCGCCACCGCCTCCTAGCGGCCCCCCGACCAGTCAGGGCCAGAAGGTGCAGGCGATCGTCTTAGTGGGTGGCGAGGGGACCCGCCTCCGCCCCCTGACCAGCGACGTGCCGAAGCCGGCGGTGACGCTGGTCGACCGGCCCTTCCTCGCCTACGCGATCGAGTGGCTGGCCGCGCACGGGGTCGACGAGGTCGTGCTCGCCTGCGGCTTCCTCCCCGACGTCCTGCGCGAGGCGCTCGACGACCACGAGCACGCGGGGGTGACGATCACCTACGCGGTCGAGCCGGAACCGCTGGGGACGGCGGGGGCGATCCGCTTCGCCGCCGAGGCGCTCGGCGACCGGCTCGCGGACCGCTTCCTGGCCCTCAACGGCGACGTCCTCGCCGACCTCGACCTCTCGGCCCTGGTCGAGGCGCATGACGAGCGCGGCGCGCGGGCGACGATCGGGCTGCACCCCGTCGAGGACTCCTCCGCCTACGGCCTCGTCCGCTGCGACGCCGAGGGCCGGGTCCTGGAGTTCCTCGAGAAGACCGGCGAGCCGGTCCCGGGAGAGATCAACGCCGGCGCCTACGTGCTCGAGCGCTCCGTCCTCGACCTCGTGCCGGGCGGGCGGGCGGTCTCGATCGAGCGCGAAGTCTTCCCCCGGCTGGTCGGCGACGGCCTCCACGGGCTGCTGCTCGAGGGCTACTGGATGGACATCGGCACCCCCGAGCGCTACCTGCAGGCGAGCTGGGACATCCTCGAGCGCAGGGTGGAGACCCGCGTGGAGCCGACCTCGCCGGGGTCGCTGGTGTCGAGCGGCGCCGAGGTCGACGCCGGGGCCCGGATCGGCGCCCGCGCCGTCGTCTCGCCCGGCTGCCGGATCGAGGCCGGCGCCGAGCTGGACGGCTCCGTCCTGCTCGACGGCTGCACCGTGGGGGCGGAGGCCCGGGTCGAGGCTTCGATCCTGGCGCCGGGGGTAGAGGTCGCGCCTGGAGCGCAACTCGTTAACGCCGTGATCGGCCGAGATGAAAGAGTCCCCGCCTGATGAGCCCGATGATCGACGACGTCCGCGGCATGCCCGAGCAGCTGCAGGACGCCCTCTGGCGGATCGAAACCGCGCGGCTGGAGCCGGCGGACTCGGCCGGGCTGATGGTCTGCGGGATGGGCGGCTCGGCGATCGGCGGCGAGCTCGCCGCCGGCGTGCTCGGCGACCGCCTGACCAAGCCGCTGATCACGATCCGCGGCTACGAGCTGCCGAGCTGGGCGACGCCGGAGTGGACGGTGCTCTGCTCCAGCTACTCGGGCAACACCGAGGAGACCCTCGCCTGCTTCGAGGCCGCCGAAGCGCTGGGCGCACGGCGGCTGGTGGTCAGCACCGGCGGGGCGCTGGTCGAGCAGGCGCGCGAGGCGGGCGTGCCGGTGGTCGGCCTGCCGGGCATCTTCCAGCCCCGGGTCGCGGTGGCCTACATGTTCGCCGCCGCCGCCGAGGCGGCCGCCCTGGCCGGCGTCGCGCCCCGCATCCGCACCGAAATCGACGCCGCCGGAGCCTTCCTGCGGTCGCAGCTGGAGCCGCTCGAAGCGAGGGCGGCCGAGATCGCGAAGATGCTGGACGGAACGCCGACGGTCGTCTACGGCAGCGACCTGACCACCGCGGTCGCGCACCGCTGGAAGACGCAGATCAACGAGAACGCGAAGGTGCTCGCCTTCCACTCGGAGCTGCCGGAGGCCAACCACAACGAGATCTGCGGCTGGTCGGGCGGGTCCGGCGCCGACGGGATCACGGCGGTCTTCCTCGAAGACCGCGACCAGCACCCGCGCGAGCGGCGGCGCTTCGAGCTGACCGCCGCGGCGGTCGGGGCGGAGGCCGCGGCGGTCGTGCGGCTGGAGACGGTCGGGGACAACCGGGTCGA
>DASUQZ010000226.1:0-3455 GCA_036280335.1 Solirubrobacterales bacterium | reverse complement strand
GCCATCGGCTGCGCAGCCTAGCGCTCCTAGAATCACCGGTCCCTATGCCGGGATTCCGCCCGATTGACCCGAAGCAGTCCTTCCCCGAGCTGGAGGAGCGCGTGCTGGCGCGCTGGCGCGAGGAGGGCGTCTTCGAGCGCTCGCTCGCCGCCCGCGCCGACGCCCCGGTCTGGAGCTTCTACGAGGGGCCGCCGACCGCCAACGGCCGCCCCGGCTCCCACCACGTCCTCGCCCGCGTCTTCAAGGACGTCTACCCCCGCTACAAGACGATGTGCGGGTACCGGGTCCCGCGCAAGGCCGGCTGGGACTGCCACGGCCTGCCGGTCGAGCTCGAGGTCGAAAAGCAGCTCGGCATCTCCTCCAAGCAGGAGATCGAGGAGTTCGGGATCGCCGAGTTCAACGAGCGCTGTCGCCGATCGGTCTTCGAGTACGTCGAGGACTGGAACAAGCTGACCGAGCGGATCGGCTTCTGGATCGACCTCGACGACCCCTACGTGACGCTCGAGAACGACTACATCGAGTCGGTCTGGTGGTCGCTGCGCAAGCTCTGGGACGACGAGCGCCTCTACGAGGGCCACAAGGTCGTCCCCTACTGCCCGCGCTGCGGCACCGCCCTCTCCTCGCACGAGGTGGCGCAGGGCTACGAGGACATCGAGGACCCGTCCATATATGTGCGCTTCCCGCTGCTGGGGGAGGACGGGACCGAGAGCGGCGAGGCGCTGCTGGTCTGGACGACCACCCCCTGGACCCTGCCGGGCAACGTCGCCGTCGCGGCGGCCCCGGAGGTGACCTACGCGCGGGCGCGGATCGGCGGCGCGGGCGCCGAGCACACGACGGTGATCCTGGCGGAGGCGCTGGTCGAGCGGGTGCTGGGGGAAGGGGCGGAGGTGCTCGACCGCTTCCCCGGCTCCGAGCTCGTCGGCCGCCGCTACCGCGGTCCGGTCTTCGAGCTCGCCGACGGCGGACCGACCTCCGCCGACGCCCAGCCCTTCCAGGTGATCGCCGGCGATTTCGTGACGACCGAGGACGGGACCGGCCTCGTCCACCTGGCGCCTGCCTTCGGCGAAGACGACTACCGGGTGGCCGCCGAGAACGGCATCTTCGACCCGACCGACGCCAGCACCCTCTACAACCCGGTCGGCCTCGACGGCAGGTTCGACCAGCGGGTCACCGGCTTCCAGGGCAGCTTCGTCAAGGACCCGGAGGTGACCGCGGCGCTGATCGCCGACCTCGAGTCCCGCGGCCTGCTCTTCCGCAGCCAGGTCTACGAGCACGCCTACCCGCACTGCTGGCGCTGCGGCACGCCGCTCCTCTACTACGCGAAGTCGAGCTGGTACATCGCCACCTCCCAGGCGCGGGACCAGCTGCTCGCCAACAACGAGGAGATCGGCTGGCACCCGGAGCACATCAAGCACGGCCGCTTCGGCAAATGGCTGGAGAACAACGTCGACTGGGCGCTCTCGCGCGACCGCTACTGGGGGACGCCGCTGCCGATCTGGCGCTGCACCGACGCCGGCTGCGACGGCATCCGCTGCGTCGGCTCGGTCGAGGAGCTGCGCGAGCACGCCCGCGGCGAGGTGCCCGAGGAGCTCGACCTGCACCGCCCCTACATCGACGACGTCGTGCTCGGCTGCGAGGAGTGCGGCGGCGAGATGCGGCGCGTTCTCTCGGTGATCGACACCTGGTACGACAGCGGCGCGATGCCCTTCGCTCAGTTCCACTACCCCTTCGAGGGGCAGGCGGAGTTCGAGGAGCGCTTCCCCGCCGACTACATCTGCGAGGCCCTGGACCAGACCCGCGGCTGGTTCTACACCCTGCTCGCCGAGTCGACCCTCCTCTTCGACACCTCCAGCTACCGCAACTGCGTCTGCCTCGGGCTGATCCTCGACCCCGAGGGGCAGAAGATGTCGAAGAGCCGCGGCAACGTCGTCGACCCTTGGGACGTCCTCGACACCCACGGCGCCGACGCCTTCCGCTGGTACTACCTGACCGCCCAGCAGCCCTGGGCCGGCTACCGCTTCAGCGTCGACACGGTCGGCGAGTCGGTCCGCCAGTTCCTCCTCACCCTCTGGAACACCTACTCCTTCTGGGTCCTCTACGCGAACGCCGAGAACCTGACCCCGGACGATTTCCATGGTTTCTTGGTCGGGGATGACACGACCAAGGATGACCTCAACGACCTCGACCGCTGGGCGCTGTCGCGCCTGCAGGCGACGGTGGCGACGGTCCGCGAGCGGATGGACGACTACGACTGCACCGCCGCCGGCCGGGCGATCGCCGAGTACGTCGAGGAGCTCTCCAACTGGTACGTGCGGCTCTCGCGGCGGCGCTTCTGGGACGGCGACCGCGCCGCCTTCGCAACCCTCCGCCACTGTCTGCTGGAGACGACGGCGATGCTGGCGCCGTTCGTCCCTTTCCTCGCCGACGAGATCCACCGCAACCTCAGCGGCAGCTCCGAGTCGGTCCACCTGCGCGGCTTCCCGGAGGTCGACGAGGCGCTCGCCGACCCCGACCTCGAGCAGGGGATGGAGGCGGTCCGGCTCACCGTTGAGCTCGGCCGCGCCGCCCGCGCCCAGGCGAAGGCGAAGGTGCGCCAGCCGCTGCGCCGCGCCGTCATCGTCGCCAACGACGCCGAGCGCGCCGCGATCGAAGCCCGTGCCGACCTCGTCACCGCCGAGCTCAACGTCAAGGAGCTGGACTTCGTCACCGACGAGTCCGAGCTGGTCAGCTACAGCGCCAAGCCCAACTACCGCTCGCTCGGCCCCCGCTTCGGCAAGAGCATGCCCCAGGTCGCCGCTGCCGTCGAGGCCCTCGACGCCGCCCACGTCGCCGCCGTCCTCGCCGAGGGCGGCGAGATCGGCGTCTCGATCGACGGCAGCGACCACAGCCTCGGCCCCGACGACATCACCCTCGCCCTGCAGCCACTCGAGGGCTACGAGGTCGAGGCCGAGGCCGGTCACGCCGTCGCCCTCCAACTCGACCTCGACGACGAGCTCCGCCGCGAGGGCCTCGCCCGCGAGATCGTCCACGCCGTCCAGAATGCCCGCAAAGCGGCGGGTCTCGAGATCACCGACCGCATCGACCTTACCCTCGCCGGCGACACCGACCTCATCGAGGCCGCCCAGGCCCACCAGGATTACCTCGCCAAAGAGGTCCTCGCCACCTCCGTCTCCTACGACGGCACCAGCAACGGCGCCACCGCCAAGATCGACGGCCGCGACCTCAAGATCGGCGTGCGCCGGGCTTGACGAACAGGACGCCGGTCGGCCAGGGGACACCCACCCTTCCCAGCGACAGTCTCTGAGATCCGCTTTTCATCGAGACCGCGAGAAACGTCGAATAGCGACGCTTTTTGCGGTCTCGCGCAAAGAGCTGAAGCAGAGCTGCTGTTGAGGTAGGTGTCGGTGGGGGTCTCTGGGTACTTGGCACGGAGACCGAGCGTTGCGTATTGAGGC
>DASUQZ010000225.1:0-2614 GCA_036280335.1 Solirubrobacterales bacterium | reverse complement strand
GGGGTTGCGGAAGCCCTGGGCGATGGTGCGCCGGGTGTTTTCGTCGCCGCTCGCGGCGAGCGGGTTGCCGGGCCAGGCGGCGCCGGTCTCGGGGTCGATGCGGAGGATCGTCCCGTTGAGGAGTTTCAGGTTCTGCGAGCGCAGCGCCCCGCCCTGCGCGTCGGGCAGAGGCTCGCCGGGGCTGCTCTCCGGCGTCACCCCGACCGGGGTCGGCGGGTCACCGCAGGGGTTGGACGGCGTCCCCAGCTGGCCGTAGTCCGGAATCGATTCGTAGGCGGCCCCGTCGCCGCCGCTGACGTAGAGCGCCCCTTCGGGGCCGAACTGGAGCTCGCCGATCGAGTGCGAGGAGAACTGCTGGCACCAGCCCTGCAGCAGCTGCTCCTCTTTCGGCCGCCCGCTTTCTTCAACCGCATGGTTTTCGTTCCCCGAATCCTCTTCGAGAACGACGAGGCGGCCGCTGACCAGGCAGGAGCCGCTGGTGTTCTGGGCCGGGCAGCCGGGGTCGCCGCTGACGCCCGGGGTGCCGTATTTCGGATCGGCCGGGTCCCACGCTTCGCCCAGCACGTGGTCCCAGGTGTAGAGCGCGTAGACGCGCCCGTTCGTGGCGAAGTCGGGGTCGAGCTCGAGCCCGAGCAGGCCCCGGTCGCCGTTGTCGTAGACGCTGCCGCGGAGGTCGGCGAAGACTTCGGGGGTCGTGTCTTCGAGGCCGTCGAAGACTTTGATCCGACCCGGCTTCTCGGCGACGAAGACGCGGCCGTCGGGAGCGAAGCGGAAGTTGACCGGCTGTTCGAGGCCGTCGAAGACGACTTCGTCCTGGAAGCCCGCCGGCAGGGCCGGTTCGGCCGCTGCGGTTCCCGGAATCGCCAGCAGGACAAGGAGGGTTGCCAGCAGCGCCGCGATCGCGCCCCGCCCGGGGGCGCTCCCCCTCACGCGCGCTCCAGAGGAGCCATCGTCAGGCCCGCGGCCTCCAGCTGCTCCCAGTAGTGCTCGGCCGGCTCGCGCGGCCCGGTCCAGACGATCGCCTGGCCTCCGTTGTGGATCTGGTCGGCGATCCGGTGCCCCTGCTCGAGGCTGATCCCGGGCAGGACCCGCGCCAGGGTCTGGGCGACGTGGTCGAAGGTGTTGTGGTTGTCGTTGCAGACGATCACCCGCCAGTTACCGCCGAGGCCGGAGTCGGGGCCGGCGGTTCGGGGGCGCTCGATCGTGCTGGTGGACATCGTCGGGAAATTATGCCCCCGCAGGGGGGATTCGACAGAAACGGGCGCCGGCTAGAACGGGCTGGGGACACGGATGACGACGTCGTCGACGCTGGCGACGATGCCGTTGCCGTTTTTGATCGTCCCCACCACGACGGCGGAGTTGCGCCCAGAGAGGTCACCGGCGCTGGCGTCGACCGCCTCGCCGACCAAGGTTTTGCCGACGTAGGCGAAGAGCCGGGCCTGGCCTTTTTCGGGACCGCTGGTGACGTTGACGGCGCGGAGCCGCAGCGTGTTGGCTTCGTTGATCCCCTTCACCGCCTGCTCGTTCTTCGCGATCGCGAGGTACTTGGAGCCGCCTTCGGTGACCTTGACCAGCTGCGCCTTGCGCTGGCGCGGGAAGACCAGCAGCTGGTACTTGGCCCCCGCCCCGGCGCGCAGCTCGAGTCCCAGGAAGGCCTTGCGCTGCAGGTTCGCCGGCGTGCCGCTGAGCAGCCGCTCGGTGGCGGCGATCTCGAGGTCGCGCCCCAGCACCGGGGTGCGGAACGAGCAGGAGCTGGTTCTCTTGCCGACCTCGACCCGCATCGCCCCGCCGACCCCGGCGCGGGCGCAATTGGTGCCGGCGAGCTTGACCAGCTCGCTGCGCTGGCTCAGCGTCTCCATGCTGTTGCGGTAGACGCCGATCATCGCGGCACCGGCGACGGCGCAGCTGAGCGCGCCGACGGCAAGCGCGGCGAGGAGGACGGCTGAAAATCTGCCCTTCATCGAGTCGCCAGCCTAAACACAGCCGAGGCCGAAAGATGCGGGCGCAGCGGCTTTGAACGGCAAATATCATTCAGCGCATGAGCGACCACCGACTTCCCCAGCCCGACCGCCCGTGGGTGATGCGCACCTACGCCGGCCACTCCGACGCCCGCCGCTCCAACGAGCTCTACCGCAAGAACCTGGCCAAGGGCCAGACGGGGCTCTCGGTGGCCTTCGACCTGCCGACGCAGACCGGCTACGACCCCGACCACGTCCTCGCCCGCGGCGAGGTCGGCAAGGTCGGCGTCTCGATCGCCCACAAGGGCGACATGCACCAGCTGCTCGACGGGATCCCGCTCGACGAGATGAACACCTCGATGACGATCAACGCGACGGCGGCCTGGCTGCTCGGCCTCTACGTGACGGTCGCCGAGGAGAACGGGGTCGACCGCTCGCAGCTGAAAGGCACGACCCAGAACGACATCATCAAGGAGTACCTCTCGCGCGGGACCTACGCCTTCCCGCCGGAGCCGTCGATGCGGCTGATCGCCGACATGGTCGCCTTCACCGTCAACGAGGTGCCGAGCTGGAACCCGACCAACATCTGCAGCTACCACCTGCAGGAGGCCGGGGCGACGCCGGTGCAGGAGATCGCCTACGCGCTCTCGACCGGG
>DASUQZ010000224.1:0-5556 GCA_036280335.1 Solirubrobacterales bacterium | reverse complement strand
CACCGTCGTCGCCCGCTACAAGACCATCTCCCTGCGCCTGCACCACCACGACGATTCCGGCGCTCGACACGAGTGGGAAGCCCCGGTGGGATTCGTCGATGGATGGCACAGCTTCGGCCTGGTCTTACTCGGCAACGTTGGCTTTCTCGACCACTTCACCGTCACCGCGAGCCGCTTCTCCCAGGCGGTCGCAGTCGAGGATCGCGACGGCTTCGATGATCGCTTCGGCGTCGTCCTGGCTTAACTGCCCTACGGCTTCGGCGTACGCTTGGCTAGCTGCTCGCGAAGCTTCTTTAGCTCCTTCACGCCGTGATGGACGCCGAAGGTATCGACGCTGATGCGGTCCAGATTCATCGCCCAATCAAGTACGTAAGCGAACTCGAAGGTTTCGCCGTGACTGTCCTCGAATCGGACTTTGACCTCATGCCGATCCGGTAGACCGGCTGAGCGCCGGCTTGGAAAGAAGTCCCAAAGCGTTCGCCACTCCTGACCCGGAACCAAGGTAGGGATCGAAGGCAACGGCACCTTTTGAGAGCCTCCATCCCACTCTCGGACGATCTCTGGCTGGCTCTCGATCTGGACGTTGTACGCGGCCGTTGACCCGAAGTTCTTGATGACCAACTCCTGAAACTTTGGGTTTACCGCCATCAGAGGCTCCATAGAGACCGCTACATACGGCTGCGCCCGTTCTCGCCTAATCGAGAGGGCATCCTGTTCTTGTTGAAGGCGCAGCGCCTGTGACTCACGTAGCTGCCGGAGGCCGAGGAATGCTGCGGCGAGAGCCACAATCGCCGTGACGACCTCTGCGGTGGCTGACCACTGCTCGGGCGTCCATGACCCGAAGTGGTCCCAGAGGATCAAGCCAGCGATAGCAACGAGGCCCGCAAAGATGAGCCACTTTCCTCGCCTGCTGATGCCCAAGAGGCCATGGGACTCCTCCCGTTCCCCTGCTTCTCCGGGTGGCATTGCGGCCAGTATGGCCATCAGGACGGGCACCGGGCAACTCGGCATCGTTTGAGCAGCAGGAAACCGGCGATCGGATGGCGCCTTCAGGGGCCGCAAGGAAGATCCTGCGCTGTCCTAGAACTGGACGAACTCGCCGTAACCTCGTCCCGCTCCTTGGCCATATCGAGACCCCAGTCAAGTAGGCCACCGGCCCTCTAATCCAGGGCGTTCCTGGTGAACGTGAGCGGCCGGGAGGCAGGTGGTGAGCCTGCCGCTTGCGGCGATCTACTACGTGATCCGGAAGCTCTTTTGATCAGCTCCTGCCGAGGCTGGAAGACGGTCTGCAAAGACCCCGAACGAGGCGCCGCCGGCCACCGCAACGACACCGAGGACGACAGCGGTAGCGCTAGGACTGGCGTCGAGCCAGTTCAGCAGCAGCACCGCGATTACCATCGCCACTGCAGGAGCGATGAAGAGGGCGATCCTGGAGATGGAGCACATCTCGCTACGCTACAGATCTTCGCGGACAAAAACTTTCGTCAGGATTAGGCCCACCGCCACCAGCAGCGCCCCGAACGCCAGGAAGCCGAGGTCCCAGCCGAGCGGGGCGCCGAGGTCGTCGCGGACGTGGTGGATGCCGAGGATCTGGTGGTCGATCAGGCCCTCGATGAGGTTGAAGAGGCCCCAGCCGAGGAGGAGGCCGCCGAGGTGGCGGCGCCAGGGCGGGGCCAGTTCGCCGCGCTGCCAGGCGCGAACGGCGAGGGTGGTGCCGGCCAGTACGGCGAGCCAGGTGGCGAGGTGGAAGAAGCCGTCGGCGAGGGTGTTGTCCTCGAGGCCGGCGACGGTGGTTGCCGGGCAGCAGCCCTCGTCGGTGAGGATGTGATGCCACTGGAGGATCTGGTGGAGGACGATCCCGTCGATGAAGCCGCCGAGGCCGACCCCCATCAGGAGGGACGGCATCAGCGGCGACGGACCCCCATGCTCTCTCACTCGGTTCAGATTTCCCTTCCGGTTGCTGCTCAAACCTCCAGCATCAGCGTCACCGGTCCGTCGTTGATCAGGGCGACGCCCATGCAAGCGCCGAAGACGCCCTTCTTGGCGCCGAGGCGCTCGCAGAAGCGGTCGTACAGGGGCTCGGCGACCTCCGGCCTCGCGGCCTCGACGTAGCTGGGGCGATTGCCGCGCCGGGCGTCGCCGTAGAGGGTGAACTGGCTGACGCAGAGGACCTCGCGCCCCCCGAGCGGCTCGTTCATCCGCCCCTCGGCGTCGTCGAAGATCCGCAGCTTCCGCACCTTCTCGGCGAGCCGGTCCGCCTCTTCCTCGCCGTCCCCCACGCCGACGCCGAGCAGGATCAGCATCCCCGGCCCGATCTGGGCCACCCGCTCGCCCTCGACATCGACCGCCGCCTGGCTCACCCGCTGGACCAACGCCCTCATCGGCGCGAAACTAGGTGATCAGCGAGCGAGACGGAGAGCAGCTGCGCCGGCGCGCGACTTCTGGCCCCGGTGCTTGCGGTGTTTCTTGTGTTTCCTGTGCTTCCGCACCTTGACGCACCGGACCTTGCCTTTGACTTTCTTCTTCCGGAGCCCTTTCCGGCAGGGCTTCGGTTTGGGTTTTTGCACAACTGCGGGCGGCGTGACCGTCGGCGGCACCACGACCGCCGGCGGCGGCAGCACGTTGCCGAGCAGATCGGCGTTGATCCCGCTCGCCGTCTGACCGGAGCCGAGCCCGAGCACGTCGGCTTCGCTCCAGCTCGGCTTGTGGTTCCAGAACTGCGGCTCGAACGGTTCGAAATAGGGCCAGAATTCGACTTTGTAGTCGCCGGAGACGAAGCGGCGCAGGGTGTAGTTGCCGGCCGGATCCGTGAGCGTGCAGCGGCCGCCTTCGGTTTCCAGTTCCCAGGCGCAGACTTCGACTTCTTCCAGCGCGGCACCGGTCGCGGCGTCGCGAACGGTGCCCTGGATGGTGCCGCCGCGCTCCAGCTCGGCGTCGACTTCGGTCGTCGCGCCCGCCCCCACGGTGACCGGATCGCTTTCCCAATAGAAGGTCCGGTGGTCGTAGAACTGGATCGCGTATTCGGCGGCGGGGTCCCAGAATTCGACGAGGTAGGCATGAGGTTCGAGGTCGGGGATCTCATAGCTGCCGCCGGTTTCGGTCAGCGTGCAGCCCCAGTCTTCTTCTTCGCCTTCTTCCCCTTCTTCGAAGATCCACCAGGCGCAGACTTCGATTTCTTCGAGGCCTCCGCCGCCGACCGCGTCGGTGACGTTGCCGGAGATCGACCCGGCCGCCGCCGCTGCCGGGAAGGCGAGGCAGAGCAGCGCGGCGAGCGCCAGCATCGCCGTAAATCCCCGCCGCATAAGGGTCCTCGCAGAGCTCAAGGTCGCGCAGTATATGAGCGAGATGCGGCCGTACATCGATCAGGCTTCGAGTTTTTCTATTAATGAGGAGGCGTCGTAGGAGCCGAAGTGGCGCCTGCCGTTGACGAAGAAGGTCGGGGTGCCGGTCGCGCCGCTGGCCTCGGCCGAGGCGACGTCGCGGGCGACGCGGTCGCGATGAGCGCCGGCGTCGAGCTCCGTGGTCATCCGCGCGACGTCGAGGCCGAGCCCCCGCCCCACCTCGAGGATCGTCTCGCGGGAGAGCTTCGGCTGGACCGGATAGAGGGCGTCGTGGAACTCCCAGAAGAGGCCCTGCGCCGCGGCGGCCTCGCTCGCCTCGGCCGCCAGCGGGGCCAGCGGATGGCGCTCGGGGATCGGCAGGTGGCGGAAGCCGAAGAGGAGACGGTCGCCGAGGCGCTCGCGGACGCGGCGGAGGATCGACTGCGACCCCAGGCAGAACGGACACTGGAAGTCCCCGAACATGACCAGCTCCAGCGGCGCCCCCCGCTCGCCGCGGACGTGGTCGATGTCCTCCAGCGGGGGTGAGAGCCGTTCGTCCACCGGACGCGATGTTATGTGCAGGTGCAAGAGATCGAGTCGATCCTCGTCCTCCTCCTCGCCGCGGCGCTGCTGGTCCGCCTTGCCGACTTCGGCAGGATCCCGGCGCCGATCGTCCTCGTCCTCGGCGGCCTCGCGATCGCCTTCGTGCCGGGGCTGCCGGACGTCGAACTCGAGCCGGACACGATCTTCCTCCTCTTCCTGCCGCCGCTGGTCTACGCCGCCGGCTGGCGCACCTCGCCGCTGGAGCTGCGCGCGGTCGTGCGGCCGCTGGCCCTGCTCTCGGTCGCCCTCGTATTCGTCACCGCCGCGGTCGTCGCCGTCGTCGCCCACGCGCTGGTGCCGGAGCTGAGCTGGGCCGAGGCGGCGATCCTCGGCGCCGTCCTCGCCCCCACCGACGCCCCGGCCGCAACCGCGATCTTCCGCCGCCTCGGGGCGCCGGAGCGGGTGAGGCTCCTGGTCGAGGGCGAGTCGATGATCAACGACGGCACCGCCCTGGTCCTCTACCGGATCGCCGTCGGCGTCGCCACCGGCGGCGCCTTCAGCCTCGGCGGCGCCGCCCTGGAGTTCGTCGGCGTCGCCGCCGGCGGGATCGTCGCCGGGCTCGCGGTCGGGGTCCTCTCCGACCTGGTCGTCCGCCGCCAGAGCGAGGCCGACCTGACGATCATGCTCACGGTCCTCACCGCCTACGGCGCCTACATCGGGGCCGAGGAGCTGCACGTCTCCGGCATCCTCGCCGCCGTCGTCGCCGGCCTCTACGCCGGCTACCGCTCCCCCCACTCGCTCGACGCCGACGTCCGCCTCAGCGCCGTCGCCTTCTGGAACGCCCTCGTCTTCGGCCTCGAGATCACCCTCTTCGTGCTCCTCGGCCTGCAGCTGCCGGAGATCGTCGACACGCTCGAGGCCGAAGAGGGCACCTCCACCGTGGGAGAGCTGCTGCTGCCGGTCGCAGCCATCGCCGCGGCCTCGATCGCCGCCCGCCTCGCCTTCGTCTTCGCGATGCGCGGCGACGCCGGCGAGAGCGCCGGCGAGCGCTTCGCCGTCGGCTGGAGCGGAATGCGCGGCGCCGTCTCCCTCGCCGCCGCCCTGGCGGTGCCGCTCAGCGTCAACGGCCGGCCCCAGATCATCTTCCTCACCTTCGCCCTGATCCTCGTCACGATCGTCGGCCAGGGCCTCTCGCTGCCGTTCGTCGTCCGGGCGCTGAAGCTCGAACGGCCGCGGCGCTGGTCCGACGAAGAGGCGGTGGCGCGGATGGAGGCGGCGCAGTCGGCGCTCGACCGGATCGACGAGATGGAGGACGAGGAGCGCGCCGACGAGAGCCAGCTGAAGCGCCTGCGCGATCTCTACCGCGCCCGCTTCCGGATGTGCCAGGCGGTGCTCGGCGGCGAGGACCCGGACGCCGCCGCCCGCGAGCAGCGGCTCGCCGACTACGGCGGCCTGCGCCGGGAGCTGATCGGGATCGAGCGGGAGGAGCTGCTGGCGCTGCGCGGCGCCGGGCGGCTGCGGCACGAGACGCTGCGACGGATCGAGCGCGACCTCGATCTCGAGGAGGCGCGGATCAGGAGCTAGAGGGAACCTGCCTGGCGGTGAGGGGTCCGATGCACCTCCTCCGGAATTGACCTCCCCTCCGCTTCGCTCCGGGGAGAGCTTGGTGCGCGGGCTGCGCCCGCGCAGACAT
>DASUQZ010000223.1:0-2718 GCA_036280335.1 Solirubrobacterales bacterium | reverse complement strand
GAAGTAGCCGGTGTTGTCGCTGACGTAGTCGCTCACCTTTTCCGGGAACGACTCGGCGCTGGCGTGCGCGGGCGCGGCCATCAGCACCGCGATGATCCCAGCGAAGACGGCGGGGAGGCTCTTCCGGGTCTTCATCGACCTGCATCCTTGCATGTACCTCGTCAGTTTCAACCTCAACGCATCCTTCCCTTGAACTCGCGCTCGACCTCTCTGCGGACGTCGCGGTCGGCGATCTCACGGCGCCGGTCCCGCCCCTCCTTGTTTCGCGCCAAAGCCAGCTCCACCTTCGCACGCGGCCCTTTGAAATAGATCCTGGTGGGGATCAGCGTCAATCCTTTCTGAGCGGTTTTTCCGACCAGGCGCTCGATCTCCTCCCGATGCAGCAGCAGCTTGCGCGGCCGCTCGGGCTCGTGGGCGTCGACGCTGGCGTACTCGTAGGGCGGGATATGCAGCTTGCGGAGCCAAACCTCGCCCCCGTCGACGACCGCGTAGGCATCGGTCATCTGCGCCTTGCCGCCGCGCAGCGCCTTCACCTCCGAGCCCCGCAGGACGATCCCCGCCTCCATCTTCTCGACAAACTCGAACTTGTGGCGGGCGCGCCGGTTCGTGACGACATCGCCCGAGGCCGGCTCGCCTTTTGATGATTTCTTCTTCTGCTTCTTGGCCATCAGGACACCTCCCCGGCCGGCTCCAGCTCGGCCCGCCCGCGCGGGGCGTCGACACCGGCCACCCGGACAGATATCGGATCGCCGAGGCTGACCCTGGCGCCGGAGTCGCGGCCGACCAGCGCCACCTCGGCCCGGTCGAGCTGGAAGTACTCCCCCGGCAGCCGCCGCGCCGGCAGCATTCCCTCGTAGACGTCGCCGAGCTCGCCGCGGAAGGAGACGAAGGCGGCCGAGCGGATCACCCCGGAGACCTCGCCCTCGAAGACGGCGTCGAGGCCGCGCTCCCCCAGCTCGCGTTCGAGCAGGAAGGCCGCGCAGACGTCGTCGGCTGAGCGCTCGATCTGGGCGGACTCGCGCTCCCGCGCCGAGGAGTCGGCGGCGGCGTCCCGGCATTCGGCGAGCGACGGCGCCTCCTCCCCCTCTCCCAGCAGCGCCAGCAGCGCGCGGTGGCAGATCAGGTCCGGGTAGCGGCGGATCGGCGAGGTGAAGTGGCAGTAGGCGGGGCTGCCGAGCCCGGCGTGGCCGATGTTCCGCTCGCTGTAGTAGGCCTGCTTGAGGGATCGCAGCACGAGCGAGGTATACGCCTCCCGGCCGTGCCCGCGTCGTGCGGCCTCGCGCCGCGCCAGCCGGCTCGCCTCCGCCGCCATCTGCCCCGCCTCCCGCGGCGAGAGGCCCTGGCGGAGCGGCGGCGTCGGCACCCCGAGCGCCGCCAGCTGCTCCAGCAGCCGCTCGATCCGGGCCGCGTCGGGCGGGGCGTGGACGCGGTAGATCGCCGGCACCCGCTCGCGCTCGAGCAGCTGCGCGACCTGCTCGTTGGTGAGGATCATCAGCCGCTCGATCAGGCGGTGCGCCTCGGTCTGCTCGACTCCGTGTGCGGCGACCACGTTGCCGTCGCTGTCGAAGCGGAACTCGGGCTCGAAGGATTCGACGTCGAGGCTGCCGGCGCTGCGGTGCTCCCCGAGCCCGGCGGCGATCTCCCGCGCGGCCGCCAGGGGTTCGGCCACCTCGGCGGGCGGCCGCACCCTGCCGGCGAAGATCAGGTCGAGCTGGTCGTAGTCGAGGCGGGCGTCGGAACGGATGCGGCTGCGGTAGAAGCGCGTCTCGCGCGGCACCATTCCGGGTCCCAGCTCGATCTCCGTCGTCACCGCCAGCCGCTCGACTCCCGGCGCCAGGCTGCAGGCCTCGCTGCTCAGCGCGTGCGGCAGCATCGGCTCCACCGTCCCGGGGACGTAGGTGCTGTTGCCGCGCCGCCGCGCCTCCTGGTCGAGCAGGGAGCCGGGCTTGACGTGGGCGGCGACGTCGGCGATGTGGATCCAGACGCGGGCGCCGTCGCCCTCCCGCTGGGCGGAGACGGCGTCGTCGAAGTCGCGGGCGGTGGCCGGGTCGACGGTGAAGGTCGCCAGCGCGGTGAGGTCGCGCCGCGGCGCGCTTTCGCGCTCCGCCCAGGCCGCCGCTTCCCGCGCTTCCCCCTCCACCGTCGGCCGGAACCCGCGGAACCCGAGCTCCTCCCGCAGCATCTCCTCCACCGTCTCCCGCGCCGACCGCCCCTCCCCGGCTCGATCGTTTCCACCCTTTTGGTTCCTATAGGAACCCGAACGGTGGAAACGATCGTCGCGTTGCTTCGGGGCAGTCGTGCGGCGACTGCGACGGCGCGATGCCTCGCCGCGGTTGCGCTCGCGCCGGCCCCGCCCGCGGCCGGGCATCAGGAACCGACCTGCCGGGCCAGCACCTGCAGGCCGCGCCGGCGGACCTCGTCGACCTTGGTCCCGCGGTCGTCGCGCACCCGCACGTCGGGCTTGACGCCGCGACTCTCGGCGAGGTTGACGCCCTTCGGCGTGAAGAACTCCCCGACGCTCAGCTTCAACGCGCCGCCATTGGCCAGCGACCGCTCCTCCTGGAAGAGGCCCTTGCCGAAGGAGCGGGTGCCGATCACCTCGGCACCGCGGTTGTCGGCCAGCGCCGCGGCGAGGATCTCCGCCGCCGAGGCGGTGCCGCCGTCGATCAGCACCACCAGCGGCCGCTTCGAGATCTGCCCCTCGACGGTCTCGTGGAC
>DASUQZ010000222.1:0-2971 GCA_036280335.1 Solirubrobacterales bacterium | reverse complement strand
ATGCGCGGGATCGAGCGGCGGATCGAGGCTGGGCTCGACCCCCACGTCGCCTCCGTCGCCTCGCTGTTCATCAGCCGCTGGGACGTCGCCGTCGGCAAGGACGTCCCCGAGCACCTCGTCAACCGGCTCGGGATCGCGATCGGCGGCCGCGCCTTCCGCGCCTACCACGAGCTGCTGCGCTCCGACCGCATGCTGCGCCTGATGAACGAGGGCGCACGTCCGCAGCGGCTGCTCTGGGCCAGCACGGGGACCAAGGACCCCGACGCCTCCGACGTCCTCTACATCGAGGCCTTCGCGGCGCCGTTCACGGTCAACACGATGCCCGAGCCGACCCTGCACGCCTTCGCCGACCACGGCCAGGTCACCGACCTCTTCCCGTCCGACGGCGGCAACGCCGAGCAGGTGTTGGCCGAGTTCGTCGAGGCCGGGATCGACGTCGCCGCCCTCGCCACGCGCCTCCAGGACGAGGGCAAAGAGGCCTTCAACAAGTCCTGGGGGGAACTGCTGAAGTCGATCGAGTCCCAGAGCGGGGTCGCGGCGGGGTGAGCTGTTCCTTTTCGGTGGATAGCGCCAAAAAGGAACAGCGATGAGCGATCTGCGCGAGGCGCCGGCCTGGGGCCAGCTGCAGGACCACTTCGCGCAGATCGGCGACGCGCACCTGCGCGACCTCTTCGCGGCTGACCCCGAGCGGGGGGAGCGGCTGATCGCCGAGGGGGCCGGGCTCTTCCTCGACTTCTCGAAGAACCGGATCACCGACGAGACGCTGATGCTGCTCGGCGGGCTCGCCCAGCAGCGGGGCGTCTTCGAGCGGCGCGAGGCGATGTTCGCGGGCGAGCACATCAACGTTTCGGAGAATCGGGCAGTTCTTCATGTTGCGCTGCGGATGCCGCGCAACCGCTCGCTGGTGGTCGACGGCGAGGACGTGGTCAGGCAGGTGCACGAGACGCTCGACCGGATGGCGGCCTTCTGCGAGCGGGTGCGCTCGGGGGAGTGGCGCGGCCACACCGGCAGGCCGATCCGCAACGTCGTCAACGTCGGCATCGGCGGCTCCGATCTCGGCCCGGTGATGGCTTACGAGGCGCTGCGCCACTACTCCAACCGCGAGATGACCTTCCGCTTCGTCTCCAACGTCGACGGCACCGACCTCGCCGAGTCGACGCGGGACCTCGATCCCGAGGAGACGCTCTTCGTGATCTCCTCGAAGACCTTCACGACCCTGGAGACGATGACCAACGCTCACACGGCCCGCGAGTGGTTGCTGGCGGGCCTAGGGGGCGACGAGGCCGCGGTCGCCAGGCACTTCGTCGCCGTCTCGACCAACGCCGCCGAGGTCGAGAAGTTCGGGATCGACACCGAGAACATGTTCGGCTTCTGGGAGTGGGTCGGCGGCCGCTACTCGATGGACTCGGCGATCGGCCTCTCGACGATGCTGGCGATCGGGCCCGCGCGCTTCGAGGAGATGCTGGCCGGCTTCCACGCGATGGACGAGCACTTCCGCGAGGCGCCGACCGCCGCCAACCTGCCGGTGATCATGGGCCTGCTGGCGGTCTGGTACGCCGACTTCTTCGGGGCCGAAACGCAGGCGGTGCTGCCCTACGACCAGTACCTGCACCGCTTCCCCGCCTACCTGCAGCAGCTGACGATGGAGTCGAACGGCAAGCACGTCACCCTCGACGGCACCCGCGTCGACTACGACACCGGGGCGATCTACTGGGGCGAGCCGGGGACCAACGGCCAGCACAGCTTCTACCAGCTGATCCACCAGGGGACGCGCCTGATCCCCTGCGATTTCATCGGCTTCGGCAACTCGCTCAACCCGCTCGGCCGCCACCACGACCTGCTGATGTCGAACGTCTTCGCCCAGGGCGAAGCGCTCGCCTTCGGCAAAACGCCGGAGCAGGTGCGGGCGGAGGGGACGCCGGAGGAGATCGTTCCCCACCGGGTGATGGAGGGGAACCGGCCCTCGAACACGATCCTCGCCGAGCGGCTGACGCCGGAGACCCTGGGGGCGCTGGTCGCCCTCTACGAGCACAGCGTCTTCACCCAGGGGGCGATCTGGGGGATCGACTCCTTCGACCAGTGGGGGGTGGAGCTGGGCAAGGTCCTGGCCAAGGCGATCATCCCCGAGCTCGAGTCCGACACCGAGCCGGAGCTGGGCCACGACAGCTCCACCAACGCGCTGATCAGGCGCTACCGCAGCCTGCGCCGGTAGCCTCCTCCACATGCCGTTCGACCTGCTCCCCCTGGCGGAGTCGTCGAATCTCCTCGCTGCGCGGAACCAGATGGCGTTCACGCTCGGCTTCCACATCGTCTTCGCCTGCCTCGGAGTAGCGCTGCCGGCGACGATCCTCACCGCCAACTACCTCGGCCTCAAGCGCGGCGACGGGGCGGCGATGGAACTGGCGCGGCGCTGGTCGAAAGCGATGGCGGTCACCTTCGCGGTCGGCGCCGTCAGCGGGACGCTGCTGAGCTTCGAGTTCGGGCTGCTCTGGCCGGAGTTCATGGACCGCTTCGGCGCCGCCTTCGGGGTGGCGTTCGCGATCGAGGGGATCTTCTTCTTCCTCGAGGCGATCTTCCTCGCCGTCTACATCTACGGCTGGAAGCGGCTCGGCGGTTGGGCCCACTTCTGGTCCGGGGTGCCGATGGTGGTGACCGGGATCGGCGGTGCCTTCTCGGTCGTCGCCGCCAACGCCTGGATGAACCAGCCGCAGGGCTTCACCCTGAACGCGGCCGGGAAGGTCGTCGACACCGACCCGTGGCAGGTCCTCTTCAACCCGGCGACCGGCTACGAGGTTCCGCACATGATCCTCGCCGCCTACATGGTCACCGGGTTCCTGGTCGCCTCGATCTACGCGGTCGGGATGCTGAAGGGGCGGCGCGACCGCGTCCACCGGCTGGGGTTGCTGATCCCGCTGACGATCGCCTGCCTGGTGACGCCGGTGCAGCTCTTCGTCGGCGACATCGCCGCCCG
>DASUQZ010000221.1:0-6892 GCA_036280335.1 Solirubrobacterales bacterium | reverse complement strand
CGACACCGTGCTGGCGGGTCGCAACGTCCGGTAGCGGCCAAACCGAGCTCGGCGTTCGTCCTTGGTTGCCCATACGGGGTACCAAGGACGAACGCCACTGCGGTTCTCCCCCCGCGGCCCGTCCCGACGGCGGCTCGGGGGCCGCAAGACGCGGGAACGCTCGGGCGGCCCAAGGTGCTTCGGGCCTGGTGGCCTGGGGTTAGCCGTGGAGGCCGGGGACGGGGGTGCCGTGTTTGTGGAAGGCGCAGTTGAAGGGCTGCGGGTCGAAGGAGTCGGTGATGGCGCGGCCGGCGGGCTTGCCGGTTCCCTTCGTTTCCCTCGTCACGGTGCCGCCTTTGCGCTTGACGGTGATCTTCTTCGGGGGGCGGCCCTTGCCGCACTGGATGAAGAAGTCGCGGACGCCGTCGCGGGCGTCGATGATGTCGTCGCCGCCGTTGCCGTAGAAGCGGTCCTCGCCGGGCTGGCCGAGCATCGCGTTCGGGCCGCCGTCGCCGATCAGGACGTCCCAGTCGAAGGAGCCCTCCATGTCCTCGTTGGAGTCGTCGAGGCGAACCGAGTCGCAGCCCTTGATCTCGTCGATCCAGGCGGCGTTCTTCGGGAAGGAGATGATCAGCAGGCCGGGATGCGCCTGGGTCTCGGCGAAGGAGGCGTCGTCGCGGCCGGGGCCGCCCACGATCGCGCCGCCGGCGCAGCCGCCGCCCGCGGCGAGCAGGTCGCCGCTGCCCTGGCCGTAGAGGAAGGTCGGCCCGGGCAGGCCGCCGACCAGTCCATCGGCGCCGTCGCCGCCGTAAAGGCGGTCGGCGCCGGGGCCGGACTCGATCAGGTTGTCCTCGGGGCCGCCTTTGATCGTGTCGTTGCCGAAGCCGCCGGCGAAGCGGGTGCTCCCGACCGCCTCCAGCGAGCCTTCGACGACGAGGCTGTCCCTGCCGGGACCGAGATCGACCATCAGCCAGCGGCCGGGACCGTTGGCGGGGCAGGAGACGGTGAGGACGCTGCCCGGTGCGTACGAGCACCCGGGGCCGATCGCGACGCCTTTCTTCGCGGTGATGCTGAAGGTCTCGCTCGCTTCGTCATAGGCGACGACGAACTGGTCGCGGCCGCCGCCGCCGATCACCTGGAGACCGGCCCCGCCGCCGGGGGTGGGGGTCAGGTTGATGTAGGCGGAGCCTCCCGGCGGCGCTTCCTTGCCGCAGGAGGTGGTCCGCCCTTTCGCTCCCTTGCAGCCGTCGCTCCCCTGGCCGCCGTCGAGGACGTCGACCCCACCGCCGCCGATCAGCTGGTCGTTGCCGGGCCCGCCGTCGATCGCGTTCGACGACCTCGAGCCGATCAGCGTGTCGCGGAAGGCCGACCCTTCCAGGCTCTCGAATGAGAAGAGCTTGTCGTGGCCGTCCCCGAATGCCTTGTGCGCCTTCAGCGACGCCCACACACCGCTGCCCTTGCCGCCGGCGCGGGCCGTCGCGAAGGAGGCGATGTCGCCCTTGCCGGCCCCGCCCGACATGCGGTCGTAGCCGTAGTCGCCGTGGACCAGGTCTTCGTCGCCGGGGCCGCCGTTGACGATGTCGATGCCGAGGTCGCCGGCCACCTCGTCGCGATCGCCGGGCCCGCCGAGGATCTTGTCGTCGCCGAGGTTCCCGCTCACCTGGTCCTGGTCGCCGGCACCGCCGTCGACCTGGTCGTTGCCGCGGCCGCCGTACATCCGGTCGGTCCCGGGCCCGCCGCAGATCAGGTCGTTGCCGAGGCTGCTGTAGATCACGTCGTCGCCGAGGCCGCCGACGATCACGTCGCGCTCCGGCGTCCCCCGCAGCACGTCGTCGCCGTCGGTGCCGACGATCTCCGCCTGCCGCCCGTGGCAGCGCGGCACGTCCTCCTTGTTGGGTGCCGCGCCGAGGCTCGCCGCGAGGACGGCGAGCGCCAGCAACAAGAATGCGATGGACCCCCGGAAGCGACTCACAGAGGCTGATCGTAGTCGCCGCGCCCGATCACCCTCGCCGGGCACCGAGCTCAGGCGCTGCGGATCAGCTTCTTGTTGACGAACTCGTCGGCTCCGTAGCGGCCCAGCTCGCGGCCGAAGCCGGAGCGCTTGAAGCCGCCGAAGGGCAGCTCGGGGCTGTCGGCCAGGACCAGGTTCACGTAGACCATCCCCGCTTCGAGCTGGTCGGCGACGCGGTCGCCCTGCTCCTTGTCGGTGGTCATCACATAGGAGCCGAGGCCGAACGGGGTCTGGTTGGCGAGCTCGACCGCCTCCTCCTCGGAGCGGACCCTGTAGACCTGCGCCACCGGGCCGAAGAACTCTTCCTGGGAGGCCTCGTCGCCGGGTTTGATCCCGGCCAGGATCGTCGGTTCGAAGTAGTTGCCTTCGCGCTTGCCGCCGGCGATGACCTCGGCGCCGTTCTCGACCGCCTTCCTGACCTGCTCCTCGAGCCGGTCGGCCGCCGTCTGCGAGGAGAGCGGGCCGATCGCGGTGCCCTCGTCGGTCGGGTCGCCCGGCTGCGAGGCGGTCATCTTCTCGCGGAGCTTCTCGAGGAACTCGTCGTAGAGCTCGTCGACGACGATGAAGCGCTTGGCCGCGTTGCAGGACTGGCCGGTGTTGTCGAGGCGCGCTTCGGCCGCCTTCTGGGCGGCGTCGTCGACGTCGTCGGTCCCGAGCAGGATGAACGGGTCGGAGCCGCCGAGCTCGAGCACGACCTTCTTCAGGTGCTTCCCTGCGACCGACGCCACCGCGGCGCCGGCGCGCTCGGAGCCGGTGACCGAGACGCCGCGCACGCGCGGGTCGGCGATCACCCACGCGATCTGCTCGTTGGTGGCGTAGATGTTCTCGTAGGCCCCCTCCGGGAAGCCGGCGTCGTCGAACATCTGCTGCATCGCCTCTGCGGATTCGGGGCACTGCGGCGCGTGCTTGAGCAGGATCGTGTTGCCGATCACCAGGTTCGGGCCGGCGAAGCGGGCCACCTGGTAGTAGGGGAAGTTCCAGGGCATGATCCCGAGCAGGACGCCGAAGGGGGTGCGGCGGATCAGCGCCGTGCCCTCGCCTTCGGTCAGCTCGATCGGCTCGTCGGCCATCAGATCCTCGGCGTTGTCGGCGTAGAAGCCGTAGATTTCCGCCGCGAAGTCGACCTCGCCGAGGGCCTGCTCGATCGGCTTGCCCATCTCGCGGACGATGATCTCGGCCAGCTGCTGCCGGCGCTCAGAGTGCAGCTCGCCGACCCTCCGCACCAGCGCGGCCCGCTCGGCCACGGAATGCGAGCTCGGATAGCTCCGCGAGGCCTGGTCGGCTCGGTCGATCGCGGCGCGGAGCTCGTCGTCGCTGATCTCCGGGTACTCCTTGATCGTCTCGCCGGTGGCCGGGTTCACTACCGCGTAAGTGCTCATTCAGCTCCCCCCGTGGATGCTCGTTTTCGAAGATTCCTCCAGGCCGAGGGCGTCCTCGACCGGTACGTACTCCATACCCACTCCCTCCGCGACGGCCGGGTGGGTGACCTTGCCGCCGGCGACGTTGATCCCGAGCCGCAGGCCCGGGTCGCGCCGGATCGCCTCGGCGACGCCGTGGTCGGCGAGGGCGAGGGCGTAGGGCCGCGTCGCGTTGGTGAGGGCGTTGGTCGAGGTGATCGGCACCGCGCCAGGCATGTTGGTGACGCAGTAGTGGGTGATCCCGTCGACCTCGAAGGTGGGGTTGCGGTGGGTGGTCGGGCGCGACGTCTCGAAGCAGCCGCCCTGGTCGATCGCGACGTCGACCAGCACCGCGCCCGGCTTCATCAGCGCCAGCTGCTCGCGCCGCACCACATAAGGAGCGCGCGCCCCGTGGACCAGCACCGCCCCGATCACGAGGTCGGCCCAGGGCAGCATCTCCTCGATCGCCAGGCGCGTCGAGTAGACCGTCGAGCAGCGGCCGCCGAAGGCGACTTCGAGCTCGCGCAGGCGGTCGATCGAGTTGTCGAAGACGAAGACGTCGGCTTCCATCCCGATCGCGATGAAGGCCGCGTTCATCCCCACCACGCCGCCGCCGATCACCATCACGTTGGCGGCGGCGACTCCGGGCACCCCTCCCAGCAAGATCCCCCTGCCTCCCAGCGGTTTCTCGAGCATGAAGGCGCCCGCCTGCGTCGCGATCTTTCCCGCCACCTCGCTCATCGGCGCCAGCAGCGGCAGGCGGCCGCGGGCGTCCTCGACGGTCTCGTAGGCGATCGCGGTGACGCCGGCGCCGCACAGCCCCCGCGTCTGCTCGGGGTCCGGCGCCAGGTGCAGGTAGGTGAAGAGCAGCTGCCCAGGGCGCAGCATCTCGATCTCCTGCGGCTGCAGCTCCTTGACGTGGAGGATCATCTCCGCCTCGCCGAACACCGCGGCGGCGTCGGGCACGATCCGCGCCCCCTGCGCCTCGTAGTTGTCGTCGCTGATCGCGCTGCCCTCGCCGGCGCCTGCCTGGACCAGCACCTCGTGCCCGCGCTCGGTCAGTTCGCGCACCCCGGCGGGGGTGACCGCGACGCGGTACTCATCGGCCTTGATCTCCGTCGGCACCCCGATCTTCATGCGACCAGCTCCCTCGCCCGCAGGGCCAGCCAGAACTCGATGCGGTCATGGGCGCGCGAGAGGTCACGGCCGGTCAGCTCTTCCACCTTGCGCATCCGGTAGCGCAGGGTGTGGCGGTGGCAGTAGACCTGGCGGGCGGCCCGCTCCCACTGGCCGTTCTGCTCGATGAAGGCCTCCAGCGAGCGCAGCAGCTCGCCGCCGTACTCCTCGTCCCCCCGTTCGATCGGCCCGAGCACGCTGTCGCAGTAGAGGTCGAGGGCGTCGTCGTCCTGGATCGAGAGCAGCAGGGTGAAGGCGCCGAGGTCGCGCCAGGAGGCCACCTCCGGCGCCGAGCCGTTGTCGAAGGCGGTGGCCTCCAGCGCGCAGCGCGCCTCGTGGAAGGAGTGGCGCAACCGCTCCGGCGGGGCCGTGCGGCTGGCGGCGGCGCGCACCGGCCCACGTTCGGAGGCGAGCGCCTGCCGCGCCTCGGTGGCGACTTCGACGGGGTCGTGGTCGGCGCAGTCGATCACCGCGCAGAGGAGCTCCCTGCCGCCGAGCGCGTGGGGGGCGACGACGGCCGAGCAGGCGGCTGCGGCAAGCGCCGCTTCCAGCGTCGCCGCCGCCTCGCCGGGATCGTCGAGCTGGAAGACCAGCACCGCGGCTTCCTCGCCGATCCCGAACGGCTCCAGTCGCCGCCGCAGCTCGGTCGGGTCCATCCGGCCGCCGAGCGCCGCCGCCAGCACGTCGCCGGCGAGCCGTCGCTCGGTCTCCCGCGCGACCCGGCGGCGCATCAGCTCCAGCGCCACCACCGCCACCGCCTGCTGCAGGATCAGCCGCTCGAAGTCGCCGAGGCCGCCGGAGTCGCGGACGATCACCACCCACGCCTGCGGCAGCCCTCCTCCCGGCGAGATCACCGGGTGGGCCAGGGCGCGGCCCGCGACCGAGGGGTGCGAGGGGACGAAGGGGTGCCCGTCGCTCGCATGGCTGAGCGCTTCTTTTCGGATCGCGCTGATCGCGTCGGCCGAGAGCTGGCGCCGGAAGCCCTTGCCGGCCAGCCGCTCCCCGCGCGCGTCGAGCACCGCCACGGTGCCCCCCACGGCGGTGGCGACGGTTGCCGCGATTTCCTCCAGGCCGCGCTCCTCGAGGACCAGCCGCTCGAGCCGCCGCTGCACGGCGATGCCCCGCTGCAGGACCTCGTACTGCTCGTTCACCAGGCGAGCGAAGGCCTTCTCGGTGATCGCGATGAACGGCACCGAGTAGGGCACCTCGAAGAGCGGGAAGTCCCGCTTCTCCGCCTCGTCGACCAGCGCCTTCGGCAGCTTCTTGTGGCTGAACCCGGTGCCGAACCCGAGCCCGGCCAGGTTGCGGTCGGCGAGGAGGCGGATGAAGGCGCGCTGCTTGGCGGCGGTCTCGAGCGGGATCCCCGTCGTCAGCATCAGCTCGCCGCCGGAGAGCCAGGGGGTCGGGTCCTCCAGCTCGGAGATGTGGACCCAGCGGACCGGCGCCGCCAGGCCGTCGGCTCCGGCCGCCGGCTCGAGGTCGAGCTCGTCGAGCAGGCTCTGGACGGTGAGCACCGTGCCTCCTTAGCCGACTACCTGGTCCCAGGCCTCCGAGAGCACCGCCCGGAGGACGTCGTGGATCTCTTCGAACTGCTCGGTGTCGGCGATCAGCGGCGGCGCCAGCTGCACCACCGGGTCGCCGCGGTCGTCGGCGCGGCAGATCTGGCCCCGCTTGTAGAGCTCGGCGGAGAGGAAGCCGCGCAGCAGCCGCTCCGACTCGTCCTCGTCGAAGCTCTCCTTCGTCTCCTTGTCTTTGACCAGCTCGACCGCGTGGAAGTAGCCGGCGCCGCGCACGTCGCCGACGATCGGCAGGTCGTGCAGCGTCTCCAGCATCCCCCTGAACTCGCTCTCCTTGCGGAGCACGTGGCCGCAGAGGTCCTCGCGCTCGAAGACGTCGAGGTTGGCCATCGCGATCGCCGCCGCGACCGGGTGGCCCGCGAACGTGAAGCCGTGGGCGAAGGAGGCGTTGCCCTCCATGAACGGCTCGGCGATTCTGTCGGAGACGATCACCCCGCCCATCGGCGCGTAGGCGGAGGTCAGCGCCTTGGCGACGGTGATCATGTCCGGCACGTACCCGAAGCGTTCGCAGCCGAAGTAGTGGCCGAGGCGGCCCCAGGCGCAGATCACCTCGTCGGAGATCATCAGCACGTCATGGCGGTCGCAGATCTCGCGCACCCGCTGGAAGTAGCCGTCGGGCGGGACGAAGCAGCCGCCGGCGTTCTGAACCGGCTCGAGGATCACCGCGGCGACGGTCTCGGGGCCTTCGAAGACGATCCGGTGCTCGATCGCGTCCGCCGCCCACAGCGGGTCGCGGCCGGGCTCGGTCCGGT
>DASUQZ010000220.1:0-5379 GCA_036280335.1 Solirubrobacterales bacterium | reverse complement strand
GCCCTCACCCCGCACTTCGAAGGTCACCTCCTTGAAGCCACCGGCCTCCGAGACCGACTGCGAGAGCACCTCGGTCGCGAAGCCGCGCTCCTCGGCGTAGCGGGTCAGCATCTTGTAGAGGTCGCCGGCGAACAGCGCCGCCTCGTCGCCGCCGGCGCCGGCGCGGATCTCGACGATCACGTTCTTGGCGTCGTTGGGGTCGCGCTCGACCATCGCCAAGCGGATCTCCTCTTCCAGCTCCTCGAGCCGCGCCGGCGCCTCCTCGGCGACCCGCCGCAGCTCCTCGTCCTCGCCTTCGGCCAGCAGCTCCCGCGCCCCCTCGAGGTCGTCGCGCAGCGTCCGCCACCGCCCCGCCAGCTCGTGGGCGGGCTGCAGCTCGCGGTATTCGCGCCCCACCTCGGCGTAGCGCGGCCGATCGGAGATCACCTCGGGGTCGGACATCTGACCCTCGAGCTCCGCGAAGCGCGCCTCGATCTGTTCGACCAGCTGCTCGATCATCGACCGAAGACTAGAACGGGAGACGTCGCGCTAGGCGACGATCTCGATGTGGGGCTTCTTCGCGGCGTCCTCGGGGGTCTCCCGGGCCAGGACCGCGTTCAGGGAGGCGATCGCCACCGCCAGCTGCTCTTCGTCGGGCTCGCGCGTGGTCAGGTTCTGCAGCATCAGGCCCGGCCACATCAGCCCCCGCACCCACCGTTTGCGGCGGTTTTTCCCGGCCCACTTGATCACCTCGTAGGAGAGGCCGGCGATCAGCGGGATGCCGAGGATGCGCGAGGCCAGCAGCCAGTACCACTCCGGCAGCCCGATCGGGGCGAAGACGAAGATCGCCAGCACCATCACGATCAGCAGGAAGCTGGTCCCGCAGCGGGGGTGTAGGCGCGAGTAGAGCTTCGCCCGCGCGGGCACGAGCTCGTCTTCGGCCTCGTAGCAGGAGATCGTCTTGTGCTCGGCCCCGTGGTACTCGAAGACCCGCCGCAGGTCGGGCATTTTGCTGATCGCGAGGATGTAGCCGATGAAGATCGCGGTGCGGAGGACCCCCTCGACCAGCCAGAAGAGCAGCGCCGAGCCGAGCTCGTCCTTGATCAGGCTGGTCAGCCCGACCGGGATCACGAAGAAGAGCCCGATCGCCAGGGCCATCGAGAAGAGGATCGTCAGCCCCCACAGCCAGCCGCCGATTTCCTCCTTGTTGCCCTCCTCGTCCTCCTCCATCTGCGCGTTGGCGGAGATCGCCAGCGCCTTGAAGCCGATCTTCAGCGACTCGCCGAGGGCGACGACGCCGCGGATCACCGGCAGGCGCCAGAGCCGGTGCCGCTGCGCCCAGGGGACGAGCGGATCGGACTGGACGTCGATCTGCCCCTCGGGCGTGCGCACGGCGACCGCCCAGACGGAGATGCCGCGCATCATCACGCCCTCGAGGACGGCCTGGCCGCCGACCGGCGCGTCGCGCTTGGCGACGAGGGCGCCGTCGGGCATGCGCACGGGGTCTCCTCCGTTGGTGGAGGAGCCGTTGGGGGAGGTCTGTGCCGAGCCCTCCGGCGGGCTCACGGACTACTTACCAGCCCTGTGCTTGGCGGCGCGGCGCTGGAAGCGCTCGACGCGACCGCCGGTGTCGACCAGCTTCTGCTTGCCCGTGTAGAAGGGGTGGCACTCGGAGCAGAGCTCTACATGCAGGTCCTCTTTCGTGGAGCGCGTGTAGAACTGGTTGCCGCACGAGCAATGCACGTTGGCAAGCGTGTAATTGGGGTGGATTCCTGCCTTCATCCCGATCTAGTCTAGAGAACCGCGCAAATCGTGCCGATAGGTCCCCGTGGGTACCCGTAGAACGCCAGCCCTGCCGGCCCCTCTCGCCGCTCTGCAGAAGGCGATCGGAGCGGTTCTGTTCGGCGGCACGGGGCTCGTCGTCCTCCACCAATGGGCGGGCCTGGGCGGGGCCGAGCTCGACACCGCGATCAACAGCGTCGTCTATTGCGCGGTGGTCGTCGCCGCCGGGCTGGCGTGCCTGCTGCGGGCCGCCAGAGGCGGGCGCGAGCGGCCGGCCTGGATCGCCTTCGCGGGGGCGGTCCTCACCTGGGCCGCCGGGGACATCTACTGGACGCTCCACATAGAAGGCAATGCCGACGCTCCCTACCCCTCCCCCGCCGACGCCGGCTACATCGCCTTCTACGCGCTCGCGTTCCTCGGCCTGTACCTGCTGGTGCAGGCTCGGGCGAAGGAGCTCGACCCGCGGCTCTGGATGGACGGGGCGATCGCCGCGCTCGGCACCGCTGCGCTCGGCGCGGCGTTGATCTTCGAGTTCGTCGCCGAACGCACCAGCGGCACCGCGGTCGAAGTGGCGACGACGCTCGCCTACCCCCTGGGGGACCTGCTGCTGATCGCGCTCGTGGTCGGGATCATCGCGCTGACCCGCTGGCGGCCCGGGCGCACCTGGTCCCTGCTGCTCGCCGGCCTGACGACGATGGCGTTCGCCGACGTCGCCTTCACCCTGCAGACCTACGAAGCCACCCTGCCCGGCGGCGACTGGGTCGAACCGATCTACCTGATCTCCGCCGTCTTCCTCGGCGCCGAGGCCTGGCAGCCGGAGGCGGCGGTGATCGAGCCGGAGGCCCGCTTCGACGGGCTGCGGGAAATGATCGTGCCCGGGATCGTGGCGGTGACGATGATCGCCCTGGTCGGGATGCAGTACTTCGACCACGCCAGCGCCCTGACCACGGTCCTCTGGGCGGGAGCGATGCTGGCGGTGGTCGCCAGGCTGGCGCTGAGCCTCAACACCAACAAGCGGCTGCTGGAGGAAGTGCGGACCGACCCGCTGACCGGGCTCGGCAGCCAGGGGCGGCTGCGGATCGACCTCGAGGAGCGCTGCCGGCGTGCCCCGGAGGAGCCGCTGACCGTGATGCTGCTCGACCTCAACGGGTTCAAGCGCTACAACGACACCTTCGGCCACCCGGCGGGCGACGAGCTGCTGCAGCGACTGGGGGCGCAGCTGAGGGCTGCGGTCAGATCCGTCGGGACCGGCTACCGGGTCGGCGGCGACGAGTTCGTGGTGCTGATCGGCGGCGACCGGGAGGAGCGAGATGCGGCCGCGAAGCGGGCGGCGGAAGCACTCACCGCACGCGGCAAGGGCTTCGAGGTCAGCGCCGCCTGGGGCATCGCGGCGGTCCCCCAGGAGGCGGACACCCCGGCGGAGGCGATGCGGCTCGCCGACGTGCGGATGTACGCGCAGAAGGAGTCGCGGCGGGTTGCGTCGTCGCCTCCGTTAGGGGCGATCGACCGCGAAGCTCTCGAGCAGCGCCACTAGGACCTCGGTCACCTCGGCCCGGCACTCGGGGCGCTCGTCGCGGGCGAGCAGCATCGCCGCCTCGTCGAGCGCTCCCATCAGCAGGTGGGCGAGCGGCTTGACCGGAAGCTCGCGGATCTCCCCCGCCTCGATCGCCGCCGCCACGCTCGCTTCGATCAGGCCCAGCCCGTTGGCGGCGCCGATCTCCCGCCAGCGGTCCCAGCCGAGGACGGCCGGTGCGTCATGCAGGGCAATCTGCCGCAGCTCCGGCTTGGCGCACTCGTCCAGGAACGACTCCACCCCGGCCTTCATCGCCTCCAGCGGGCTGTGCAGCTCGGACCCGAGGACGATGCGGGCGACCCGTTCGGTCGATTCGGCCTCGATCCGTTCGTAGGTTGCCTCCAGCAGGCTCGCCTTGTCCCCGAAGTGGTGGTAGAGGGCGCCGCGGGTGACGCCGGCGGCGCGGACGATCTCCTCGGTCCCGACGTTCTCGTAGCCGCGCTCGGCGAAGAGGCGGCGGGCGGCGGCGATCAGCGCCTCGCGGGTCGCCTCCCTCCTCTCGGCCTGAGTTCGACGGGCGGGATCTGGATTTACATGCATGCAGTATGTATGTTAGGTGCAGCCATCAGCCAAAGGAGGGCATCGTGACGGACGAGCACAAGGAAATTCAACTTCCAGCCGGGCCGATTCGCTACCGGGAGGCGGGCGAGGGCAAGCCGATCGTCTTCATCCACGGCTACCTGGTCGACCACCGGCTCTGGGACGGCGTCGTCGACCGCCTCTCCGACCGTTTCCGCTGCATCGCCCCGGACTGGCCCCTCGCCGCCCACCGGGCCCCGATGAACCCGGATGCCGACCTCTCCCCGCCCGGGATCGCGAAGCTGGTCTCCGACTTCCTCGCCAAGCTCGAGCTCGAGGACGTGACGATCGTCGGCAACGACTCCGGCGGGGCGATGTCGCAGGTCCTCGTCACCACCCACCCGGAGCGGATCGGCAGGCTGGTGCTCACCAACTGCGACACCCACCAGAACTTCCCCCCGGGGCCCTTCAAGGCGATGCCGCCGCTGGCGAAGCTCCCCGGCGGAATGTTCGCCCTCTCGCTCCCCTTCCGCATTCCCGCCGTGGCCCGCGCCGCCTTCCGCCCCTTCACCAAGACCAAGCTCCCGAAGGAGCTGATCGCCTCCTGGATGGAGCCCGCGAAGAGCGACTCGGCGATATTGCGGGACGCCGCCAAGGTGACCGCCGGGATGAACAAGCGCTACACGCTGGAGGCGGCCGAGAAGCTGCGCGGGTCCCAGCTGCCGATCCGCCTGCTCTGGGCGACCGGCGACCGGGTCTTCCCGATCTCCTACGCAGAACGCCTCGCCGGCGAAGCAGGGAACGCGTCGGTGGTGCCGATTCCGGACGCGAGAACCTTCGTCTCGCTCGATCAGCCGGCTCGAGTGGCCCAGGAGATCGCCGAGTTTGCGGCTTCCCCCTGAGCCATCAAACGAACAAGCGTTCCCGAACGGTCGCAATGTGCATATTTTTCGTCCGACGGGCGGGGGAAGCTTGGTCAACCCCTACAGGACGGAGAAGCTATGTCCGAGCAGTTCTTCGACCAGGAGCGCCCCCGCAGCACGATGGCCCAGCGCCTCGACGAAGCCTTCGCCGGCTGCGACGAGTGGACGGTAGTCGCTGCCCCCCGCCGCCGCAGCACCCTCGACTTCACGCCCACGACCTCGAGCGGCGCGCAGATCTTCGACGGCGCGTCCCTGCTCTCTCCGGAAGAAACCGAAGCCCTGTAGCTAGATGCGTGCGGCCGCCAGTGGCAACCGCACGCATCCCTAATCGTGGACCTGCGAGCTAGTCCATGTCCAGATAATCCGGGCTGGTGAACGTGTAGCTGCCTGTCAGCTGGGCGCTGGAACCGCAGGCACTATCTGTCGTTTTCTGCGGGAGATTCGGGCCGATCAGGTCCAGTTTCGCTGTCGCTTTGGTCGTGGCGCTGCCTGTGAAGGTGCCGAGGTCGGTGTTGTCGGGCGTGTAGATGCAATGAGTTGTGACCGCGAAGCCGAACACGCTCCGGTGCAGCTGGACTGTGATTTCGGCTCCCGACCATGTCG
>DASUQZ010000219.1:0-8972 GCA_036280335.1 Solirubrobacterales bacterium | reverse complement strand
ACTCCTTCCGCGGCATCCTCCCCCCCTCGCCGACGCTGACCCGGACCTACCTGAAGATGCCGCTGGCCTGGAAGGTCCTGGGCAAGCAGTTCCTGGTCATCGGGCGCAAGGACGCCTAGGGACAAGCCGCCCCGGAGGAGGGGGCCGATGCACCTCCTCCGGAATTGACCTCCCCTCCGCTTCGCTCCGGGGAGAACCTGCTGCGCGGGCTGCGCCCGCGCAAAAGACAGATTGCATGTCGCCGAACATTCCTCCGGAGGCGCATCGGCCCCCTCCTTCAGGCCGGCTCTGTCAGACGTTGTCCTTGCGAGTCCGTGTGAACCCGCCTATAGGACGGGTTGTCGCGGACTCGGTGAATCGGTGCGACCGCCGACGGCTGGTTCCTAGGGAGTAGCCGTCTTCTGCTCGGAGACGGATGCCACTACCGCGTACTCGCCTGCGGTGCGGCTGTCGAGCTCCCAGTCGCCGCTGCCTAGTGGGCAGAAGGCGTTCGCCGAGGCGAAGCCGGTCACCTGGCAGAGCGCCAGCATCGTCTCCGGAAACAGCGGCTGCTGGTGGGTGGGGTCAACCCAGAAGGCGTTCATCGCCTGCGGGCAGTGGGGGTTGACCGTCTCCATGATCAGCAGGCCGCCCGGCCGCAGCCGCTCGGCGCCGAGCTCGAGGAAGCGCTGCAGGTCCTCGGCCTCGAGGTGCTCGATCACCTGGGCGCTGAACACGCACCCCAGCGATTGCGGGGGCGTCGCCTCCAGCACGTCGAGCAGGTTCCCCTCCTCGACCTCGTGGCCCTTCTCGCGGCAGCGGGCGACCATCCCGGGGTCGAGATCTACCCCGCGCGCCTCGATCCCGGCCTCGGCGAGCAGGTCGAGGAACTCGCCACGGCCGCAGCCCGCGTCGAGCACCGGGCCGCCGCCGCTCAGCAGCGGCAGGTAGACCGTCTGGCGCTCGCGGATCATCTCCTCCGGCCCGCGGAAGAGCTCCTCGAAGCCGCGGTACCCGTCCGGCGACCCGTTGCGCGAGTTGGCGGCGAAGCCGATCACGCTGCCGAGGGCCGGGTGCCGGCGGGGCCGGAAGCGGTCGTCGGCCATGTAGGGACGGGTCTCGGTCGCGCGGGCCAGACGCGAGACGGACTCTTCGGCATCGCGCAGGATCGCGAGCGACTGCTCGGTCCTCGCGGCCAGCGCCTCGTCCGCCTCGGACAGCTCCTTAAGTCGCTCCCCCAGCCGCTCTTCCAGCCGCTCCTCCAGCGGCTCGAGCCGGCGCACCCGGGCGATCGTCCGCTCCAGGTCCTCGGCCAGAGCCACGCAGGCTCCCCGGGCATCGCCGTCGAGGTCGCGCAGACGCCGATCCACCGAGGCCAGCTCCTGGCGCAGCTCCGCGGCGCTCGCCTCGTCGGCCAGTTCGAGCCGGCGCTGCAGGGTGCTCAGCTCCGCGCTCAGCTCGAGGACGGCGTCGCGCAGGCCGAGGTCGATGCGGCGCTGGTGGGAAGCGTAGGGACGCAGCACCCGCATGTAGGCGCGCTTGAGAAAGCGGCGCAGCCGGCCGGACCCGTACCGGGCGGGAGGCTGGGGGAAGCCGAGCAGGTGCTGCAGGCTCGCCCGCGCCGAGGCCGGCGGGCCCAGCGGCGAGGGCACCACGGCAACTGCGCTCCCCGCCGCCGGCTCGGCACCGGGCGCCGCCGGCAGCGCCGGCTCCGGGGGCGCACTCGGCGCCCCCCTCTCCTGGATCGCCCGCAGGCGCTCTTCCAGCAGCTTCCCCGCCGCCTCGGGGGAGTGGCTGGAGCGGATGTCGGCGGCCGCGCGCGCTCCTCGCCTTGCGGCCTCGTCGGGATCGTCGAAGACCGCCCGCATCTGCGCGGCGGCGTGGTCCAGATCGGGCTCTGCCCAGCGCGCCGTCGCCGCGTAGGGCTCCGCCCCCTCGCCGATCTCCGCCAGCTCGAAATCGACCAGGTAGCTGTTCTCGGGGGTCATGAAATCGAGGTTGCCGGAGTAGCCGGTGGCGATCACCGGCTTGCCGAAGTACATCGCCTCCGCCATCGTCAGCCCCAGCCCCTCGGAGCGGTGCAGGGACACGTAGCAGTCGCAGCCGGCGATCATCGCGTCCTTGGCCTCGGCGGAGACGAGGCCGTCGAGCAGGTGCACGTCGGGGTGGGCCGCGGCGGCCCGCGTCAACTCCTCGGCGTGGTGGGGGCGAGCGTCGGAGCCGACGGTCTTGATCAGCAGCGAGGCGCCCGAGCCGGGCTCGAAGGCCCTGGCGAAGGCCTCGACGAGGCCGAGGGGGTTCTTGCGGCGGAGCACGCTGCGATAGTCGAAGACGAAGAGGAAGCAGAAGCCCTCGGGCATCGAGAGCGCGGCCCGGTCGACCTCGCCGGGATCGCCGGGGGCGACCGGGATGCGGATCGTCTCCACCGGGATCGGCGAGACCGGGCGCAGCGCTTCGGCGACGAACTCCGAGGCGGTCCAGACCTCGTCGACGTAGTCGAAGGAGCCGTGCCAGCGCTCCGGGAAGCGCTCGACCTCCCAGAACCAGAGGCCGGCCGAGCGCCGGCCCTCGAAGAAGCGCGGCGGCGCCGCCTCGGCGATCACCGGCAGCATGTCGGCGTTGGCGCAGATCAGGTTCACGTCGAAGGGGTAGTTCTCCTCGTCGAGCGCGCCGAAGGTCTCCCCCAGCCGGGCCTCTTCGACCGGCAGCTCGATCGCCGCCGCCGGCAGCTCGCGGGCGGCGAGCGCCGCGCGCAGCTGCCGCGCCGCCTCGCCGACGCCGAGCTCGGAGCCCAGGTAACCGGCGAGGTTGACCCCCAGGCGCCCGCCTTCCGGCGCGGGCGGCTCGGGGTCCTGCGGGCGGGCGAGCTCGGGCTGCGTGGAGTTCTGGCTGAGCCAGCTTTCGAAGCGGACGGCGTCGTGGCCGTCGAGGTCGGGAAAGGCCTCGCGCAGGTCGGCCCGGGACCCGTGGACCGCGCGCCCGTAGCGGCTGACCCGGGAACCGGGAGGGACCTCGGTGAGGTAGGCGAGGAAGCGCTTGGCGCCGCCGCGCTCGAAGACCGAACCGTGCAGCTCGCCGCTGCGTTCGCCCTCCCGCAGAAGGCGCCGGGTGACGTCGTCGAGCACGATCCCGTTGGGGAGCGAGCTCCACCCGTAGGGCCAGGTGCGGGCCTGCTCGTAGCCGTGCTCGAGCAGCAGCTGCGCGTACTCGCCGCAGATCTGCCGCAGGGCCGGGTTGGAGGCGACCTCGATCCGGTTCTGGTGCTTGCTGAGCTCTTCGGGGTGCAGCGGGTCGAAGCCGCTGAAGTGAAAGAAGCGGAGCGGCACGCCGCCGGCCAGGTAAACGTCGCCGGAGCGCTCGAAGCTGCGGGTGGGCAGGTTCCAGTAGGCGATGTTGTAGGCGGGATCGCGGAGCACCTTCAGGTTCGGCCAGATCCCGGGCACGAGGTCGATCCAGCGCTGGTCGACGAAGAGGCCGCGGCCGGGTTCGATCAGGCACTCCCGCTCGAGGCGGGCCGACCACCACTCGATCAGCTCGGTGGCGGGCGCTCCGACCCCGACCGAGATGAAGCCGAGGTTGTAGCTGCCGGCGATCAGGATGTCCTCTTCGGCCGGCTTGAGCCCGTCGCGCGGGAGCGGCGCCGTGAGGTGGGGGGTGAGGACGATCCCGTGCTCGATCGCCAGCTCGGCGACCGGCTGCAGCGAGTCGACGACGAGGATGTCGGGGTCCAGGTAGGTGACCGAGTCCACCCCGTCGCGCTCGAGCAGGTGGCGCAGCAGCCACGGCTTGACCGCGGTCGAGAGCTCGGTCACGTCGTAGGTCGCGACCATGCGGTCGACGTCGGGCAACCCGATCTCCTCGATCCCGACCAGCTCGAACGGCTCCTCCGCCGGGTCGAGGAAGCCCTCGTGTCCGTCGACGACCAGGACCGAGCAGCGCCCGCCGGGGTTGGCGGCCCGGAATGACTCGGCCAGGACCCGGGCGTGGGCGACGTAGTTCTTGGCGATGATCGTGCAGATGTTCATCGCGGTGCTCCTGGCGGCTCCCGGCGATTCCCGGCGGGGTTATGGGTAGGCTGCTGCGGATGCAGGAGCTGCCAATCCCGCCGCTGGAGATGCGGCAGACGGTCGGCCCGACCGATCCCGCCGCCTTCGACAACCCGGCCGGCGCTCCCGTCTTCCCGGACCTGCCGGCCGAGGCCTACCGCTCGGTGCTCGACTTCGGCTGCGGCTGCGGGCGCCTGGCTCGGCAGATGATCCAGCAGACGCCGCGGCCGGAGCACTACCTCGGCTTCGATCTGCACCCGGTGATGATCCGCTGGTGCCAGGAGAACCTGACCCCGGCCGCCCCCGAGTTCGAGTTCCTCCACCACGACGTCCACTACCCGGAGCGCAACCCGGGCGAGGGGAAACCGGATGTCGCTCCGTTTCCGGTCGAGGACGGCTCGCGGACCCTGGTCATCGCCTGGTCGGTGTTCACCCACCTGGTCGAGGCTCATGCCGAGTACTACCTCAGCGAGGTCGCGCGGGTGCTCGCCGACGACGGCTTCTTCGAGTCCACCTGGTTTCTCTTCGACAAGCGCCACTTCCCGATGATGCAGGACTTCCAGAACGCCCTCTACATCAACGACGTCAACCCGACCAACGCGGTGATCCTCGACCGCACCTGGCTCGCCGACGCCGCCGCCCGCCACGGCCTCGCGATCGTCGCCGCCAACCCGCCGAAGGTGCGCGGCTACCACTGGCTGATCAGGATGGCGCCGCTGGCCGCCGGCCTCGAGGCGATCGAGCTCCCCGTCGACGAGGCGCCGATCGACGGCACCGCCTCCACCCGGGCGGCGCCGTTCGAGCCGGACCTGAGCTCTTAGCGAGGTCGCCACCGCTCAGGCCTCGAACCCGAACTCGGTCAGCTCGGCGCCCATCGCCTGCCAGAAGCGGTCGGCGAGGGCGGGTGGCATCTCGCCCCGCCAGCGACCGACCGACTGCTCGACGGCGCCGGAGGTGATGTGTCCCTCGAACTCGCCGCGGCGGCGCAGGACGGCCTCCCCGTCCAGGCGCAGCCCCAGCCACTCCCCCAACCGCTCGGCCTCGGCGGCGAGGTCGGCGACCAGGCGCTCGTAGCGGACCAGTAAGGAGCCCTCCTCGGCCTCGACTTCGCGCAGCCAGGTCAGCCGGTTGCGCTGGTCCTCGATGAAGGTCGCCAGCACCTCCTCTTCGGAGCGCTCGGCGGTGATCGGCAGGAATGCTTCCCCGTCGGCTTGGCGCCGCCGGTGGAAGGCGAGGCTCGACATCCAGGTGTCCCGCGGGTCGCGGAGGACGCAGATCATCCGCAGGGGCGGCAGGCGGTCGAGGGGGAGCGCCCAGCTGTCGGCGTTCTTCTGGGCGTAGTAGCGGACCGCCAGCGAGGGGTCGCCGAGCCGGGCCCGGCAGGCCGCACGCGCGCGCTCGGAGAAGGCCGCCCAGGCGGCCTCGAAGAGGTCCTCCCAGAGCTCCCGGCCGGAGCCGGGCTCGACCAGCGAGCGCTCGGCCCAGGGGAGTGGCCCGACCACCGGGACCTGCTCGAGCCCTTCGCTGTGGGCGAGGCTGTCGAGGTTCCAGCCGGCTTCGTCCCAGCCCGGGATCGTCGGCAGCCGGGACCAGTGCAGGAAGTAGCTGAGGTAGCGCTGCTCGTAGGGGTAGACGCGATCGAAGGCGACCTCCGCCGCGGTCCCGAGCAGCTGCATCAGCAGCGTCGTCCCGTCGCGGCCGGAGCCGTCGACGAGGATCGGGATCAGTGGGTCTTCGCCCCCGCCCCTGCCCATCCGACTACCGATCCTCGGCTTCTTCGCGCTGCATGCGGGCGACGATTTCGTCGAGGAAGCGGGCGCCGAGCAGCTTCCAGGCGCCGTCGTCGTCCTGCAGCTGCAGCGTCTCCGTGGTGCGCGTCCCGTCGGGCCGTCTCCACCGCACCCTCACCTCCGCCTGCGAGCCCTGGCGCTTCACCGCGGCCACCGCGACCGTGCCGTCGAGCTCGCCGGCGACGTAGTTGAACTGGCCGGCGAGATCCGGCATCCGCGGCGGCTCGAGGTAGAGGTCGATCGCCTCGTCGGGGTCGTTCAGCTGCACGGCGCGCCACCATTCGAGGACGGTGCGCTGCGGCCCCCGGGACGGGATGCTCTCGATCTGCCGGCTGGGGATCGTGTTCGGCCGATCGGCCTCGGCGCCGGAGGTCGAGGCGCCGGAGCCGCCGCAGCCGGCGAGGAGGCCGGCGGCGACCAGCAGCGACAGGACGAGCGTGAGGGCCCGCGAGCTCACAGCAGCTCCGCCAGCGTGCGCGCCTTGCGCCGGAAGAGGACGACCGCGAGGACGCAGATCGCCAGGCTGATCAGCAGCGGCCCGTACCAGCCCCAGGGAGTCCCGGCCGCAGCCGCCACGTCCGGAGCCCCCGGGTCGACCGCCCACTTGCGCATCAGCTCGAAGATCGGCGCCAGCGGGTTGACGATCAGCATCCAGCGGAAGTCGTTCGGAATGGTCTCCACCGGATACATGATCGGCGAGGAGTAGAGCAGGGCGAGCGTGGTCACCATCCAGATCTGCCCGATGTCGCGAAACTGCACGAACAGGGTCGCGAGGACGAAGCTGGTGGCGGTGGCGACGATCAGCATCGCCAGGCACAGCAGCGGCACCAGCACCCAGGTCGCCCGCGGCTCCAAGCCGGTGAAGAGGAGGATCGCCAGCACCGCGACCAGGTTGAGGACGAAGGTGAAGACGGCGGCCAGGACCACCGCTCCGGGCACCACCGCGCGCGGGAACTCCATCTTGCGCAGGGTCGACTCGTTGCTGACCATCGAGGGGAGGGCGCGGCTGGTGGCGTCGGTGAAGAACTGGAAGATCAGCAGGTTGAGCAGCAGGACGGCGGGATAGTTGACGATCCCGGCGCCGATGCCGAGCACCTCGCTGAAGACGACGTAGATCACCCCGAACATCGCCAGCGGCCTGCCCAGGGTCCAGAAGTACCCGAGCAGGGAGCCGGCGTAGAGGTGCTTGAACTGGGCGACGGCGCTGAGCCTGACGAGGACCCAGAAGCGCCGCAGGTCGCCGCCCAGCGCCTGCGGGCCGGGGTTGGGCCTCAGCTCGAGGGCGGCCTGCGCCTGGGTCATCCCTTCACCAGCCTGATCGCGGGCTTCTCGTCGCGCTCCTCCTCGGCATCCCCCTCGCCGGCGGCCAGCTCGCGCTCGTAGCGGCGGGCGACCTCCCGCGGGTCGCCGATGGCGCGGATCTCGCCCCCGCCGAGGAGGATGCTGCGGTCGCACTCCTCGACCATCGTCCCCATCGAGTGGGTGACGAGGACGATCGTCTTGCCCTCGTCGCGCAGCTGGTTGGTCCGCGCCAGGCACTTCTCGCGGAACTCGGCGTCGCCGACGGCGAGCACCTCGTCGATCAGGAGGATGTCGGCGTCGACCTGCGCCATCACCGCGAAGGCGAGGCGCACCCGCATCCCAGAGGAGTAGTTCTTCAGCTTCAGCTCGGTGAAGTCCTGCAGCCCGGCGAACTCGATGATCTCGGGGTAGCGGGCGCGCGCCTCCTCGGGCTCCAGGCCCATCATCACGCCGCTGATGACGACGTTGTCGTAGGCCGCGAACTCCGGGTTGAGGCCGACGCCGAGCTCGATGAAGGGCACGATCCGCCCGGCGGTGCGGATCGTCCCCGAGTCGGGGGCGTAGACGTTGGCCAGCAGCTTCAGCAGGGTGCTCTTGCCGGACCCGTTGGCGCCGACGATGCCGAAGAACTCGCCCTGGTGGATGTCGAAGGAGACGTTCCGGAGCGCCTCGAGGGGCATCGAGCGGCTGCTGCGGATCGGGTGGACGAGCCGCTCTTTCAGCGTGTCCACAGGCCGGGCCGGGACCCGGTAGCTCTTGCAGAGGTCCCTCACCTCGATCACCGGTGGCGTCGGCAGCGGGCGCAGCTTCGGCTGCGCCGGGGGCTCGGGCTCGGCGGCGGCAGGTCGGGGCGGAGCCGGCTCGGCGGTCCCGGTCGGCAGCGCCCCCGCGAGGGCGGCTTCGAGCCGCTCCTTCTCGGCGCGGGCGACGTTGAGCGCGCCGTGCAGGTCGGCGGTGCGGGCATGGAGCCGGACCAGGGCCTCATGCGTCCGCGCGTACTCGCCGCGGAGCTTGCCCTCCTCCCAGCGCAGAGCGTTGCGTTCGGCCTCGACCGCCGCCAGCGCCTCCTGCAGGGCGCAGCGGTGGGCGACTGCCTGGGAGAGCTGCTCGCGGAGGCCAGCCTCCTCGGCACCCACCTATCCGACTCCCGTCTTCACCACGTTGAAGGGCAGCTCCGCGGGGACGTCGCCGACCAGCCGGTCGAGGTCGGCTCGCACCATCAGCCGGATCAGCTCCTCGAAGCTGGTCCGCGGCCGCCAGCCCAGCTCCCGCTCCGCCTTCGAGGCGTCGGCGACGAGCGTGTCGACCTCGGCGGGGCGGACGAGCGAGGGGTCCAGGCGCACGTAGCGGTCGGGGTCGAGGTCGACCTCGTCGAAGGCGACCTCGACGACGTCGGCGACGGAATGGTCCCGACCGGTGCCGATCACGAAGTCGTCGGGCTCCTCCTCCTGCAGCATCAGCCACATCGCCTCGACGTAGTCGGGGGCGTAGCCCCAGTCGCGGCGGGCGTCGAGGTTGCCGAGCGTCAGCTCCTCGGCGAGGCCGAGCTTGATCGCCGCCGCCCCGTGGCTGATCTTCCTGGTCACGAATTCGAGGCCGCGGCGCGGGCTCTCGTGGTTGAAGAGGATGCCCGAGCAGGCGAAGAGGTCGTAGCTCTCGCGGTAGTTGACGGTGATGTGGTGGCCGAAGGCCTTGGCGACCCCGTAGGGGCTGCGCGGGTAGAAGGGCGTCTCCTCGCTCTGCGGGGTCTCGCGCACCTTGCCGAACATCTCGCTGGACGAGGCCTGGTAGAAGCGCGCCTCCGGGCAGGCCTCCCGCATCGCCTCGAGCATGTTGACCACCCCCAGGCCGGTGA
>DASUQZ010000218.1:0-16725 GCA_036280335.1 Solirubrobacterales bacterium | reverse complement strand
GCGAAAGCCGTGGGCTGGGAGTCGATGCCGATGTCGAGGCCTAGCTTCGAGGCGAGCTCCGAGAGGACCTGGATGTTGGGGCGGATGTCGCCGGGACGGGAGGCGGCGGGGCGGACGCGCTGCAGTCGGCCGTCGGGATGGGTGACGGTGCCGTCTTTCTCGGCGTGGGTCTCCAGGGGCAGGACGACGTCGGCCTTGGCGGTGGTGGCGTTCTCGTGCATTGAGAAGGTGACGAGGAAGTCGGCGGCGGTCAGGGCGGTCTCCCAGGCGGGCGTGTCGGGGAAGTCGCGGAGGGGATCGGCGCCGAAGAGGATCAGGCCGCTCAGCTCGCCGTCGACGAGCGCCTGGCGGATCTCCTCGGTGGACATACCCTCGGTCGTCTCGGTGAGACCCGGACCGGCGTCGGGGAGGCAGCCGGCCTCGCGGAGGCCGCGGGCGTTGGTGGTGTCGGGGATTTCGAGGAGGCCCGCGCCCTCGGTAGCGGCCATGTTCGTGGCGGAGGCGACCTCGAGGAGCGCCTCGGCGGCCCCGTTCTCGCGGGCGATCCGCTCGCCCCAGATGACGACGACCGTGTCGGCGTCGCGGAGGGTCTCGGCGACCGGGGTTGCGACGTTCTCGGCGCCGCCGATCGCGGCGGCCAGCTCGGAGACGAAGTGGGCGCCCTGGCCGGGGGCGTAGCGGGCGATCGCCTCGGCGCCGCCGTCGAGCGCCGTCGGCCGCTCGGTCGCGACGACCAGCTTGGCGCCGTTGCGGCGGATCGCCTTGCGGACGCGCAGGTCGAGGATCGGCGAGCTGTGCAGCGGGTCGGTTCCGAGCACGAGGATCGCGTCGGCCTCGTCGATGTCGCGCACCCGCGCCGAGATCGCTGGCGCGGCCAGCGCCCGCAGCACGCCGGCCTTCGGCCCGCGCGAGGGGCGCGAGTCGAGGTGCGGCGAGCCGAGCGCCTCGCGGACCAGCCGCTGCAGCAGGAAGCCCTCCTCGTTGGAGGCGTCGCCGACGATCGCGGCGACCTTGCCTCCGGCGCGTCGCAGCCCCTCGGCCACTGCCTCGATCGCCTGCTCCCAGCCGACCTCCTCGCCGCCCTTCAGCCGCGGCCCGCCGATCCGCTGCGGCGCGTCGAACATCTCGAACCCGTAGCGGCCGCGGTCGCAGAGCCAGCCGTCGTCGACCTCGGCGTTGTCGCGGGCGATCACCCGTTTCACCTTCTCGTCGCGGACGGTGAAGCTGACGTTGCACTGGCTCGGGCAGATCGTGCAGACCGAGCCGGCTTCCTCGATGTCCCAGGGCCGGGCGCGGAAGCGGTAGGTGTAGTTGGTCAGCGCCCCGACCGGGCAGATGTCGGTGATGTTGCCGTGGAAGGGGGCGACGTAGGGGCGGTCGTCGAAGGTGCCGACGTAGGTGCGGTCGCCGCGCTCGATCAGCTGCAGCTGCGCGTCCTCGGAGATCTCCTGGCTGAAGCGGACGCAGCGGTAGCAGAGGATGCAGCGCTCGCGGTCGATCGCGACCAGCGGCGAGAGTTCGATCGGCTTCTCGAAGTGGCGCTTTTCGTCGATCACGCGGCTCTTGCCGGGGCCCCAGCCGTAGGAGATGTCCTGCAGCGGGCATTCGCCGCCTTTGTCGCAGACCGGGCAGTCGAGCGGGTGGTTGACGAGCAGGAACTCGACCACCGCGCTCTGGGCCTCCTTGACCTGCTCGGTGCGGGTGTGGACGACCATCCCCTCGCGAACCGGGGTCGAGCAGGAGGTCTGCAGCTTCGGGATCCCCTCGATCTCGACCAGGCACATCCGGCAGGCGCCGACCGGGTCGCCGAGTTTCGGTTCGTAACAGAAGTAGGGGATCTCGACGTCGCCCTTGCGGGCGGCGTCGTGGAGCATCTCGCCCTCGACCGCGGGCACCTCGCGCCCGTCGATCGTGATCGTCACCTCACGTCCCTTCGGGCTCACGTCTGCGCCCCCAGCGTCTCGGGCGCCCCCTGGACGACGGCGTGCGGGTCGAGGACCAGATCGGGGTCGAGCATCACTTCTTCGAACTCCTCTCGGAACTTGCGGACCATCGCCCCGACCGGCATCGCCATCGAGTCGCCGAGCACGCAGAGGCAGTGGCCGATGATGTTCTGCTGGACCGAGCTGACGACGTCGAGGTCCATGGGGGTGGCTTCGCCGCGCACCATTCGCTCCAGCATCTTCACGGTCCAGTTGGTGCCCTCGCGGCAGGGGACGCACTTGCCGCAGGACTCGTGGTGGTAGAAGCGCGCCGTCCGCAGCGCCAGGTGCGGGATCGAGACGCGGTCGTCGCAGACGATGATCGAGCCGGAGCCGAGCATCGAGCCCGCCTCGGCCATCGCCTCGAAGCTGTAGGGGAGGTCGAGGCCCTCCTCGGCCTTCAGCACCGGGGACGAGGAGCCGCCGGGGAAGAAGGCCTTGATCTCGTGGCCGGGCTCGGGGCCCCCGGCGAGGTCGCAGATCAGCTCGCGGGTCGGGATGCCGAGCTCGACCTCGTAGTTGCCGGGGCGGCGGACGCCGCCGGAGATCGAGACGACCTTGGTCCCCGGCGACTGCTCGGTGCCGAACCCTTTGAACCACTCGGCGCCGTGGCGGACGATGTGGGGGACGTTGGAGAGCGTCTCGACGTTGTTGATCAGGGTCGGCCCGCCGTAGAGGCCCTGGACCGCCGGGAAGGGCGGCTTCAGGCGCGGGTTGCCGCGCTTGCCCTCGAGCGCGTCGAGCAGGGCGGTCTCCTCGCCGCAGATGTAGGCGCCGGCGCCGCGGTGGACGACCAGCTCGAGGTCGCGGTGGCAGCCGAGGATGTTCCTGCCGAGGTAGCCCGCCTCGTAGGCTTCGGCGACCGCCTGGTCGAGGATGTCGGCCTGGGCCGCGTACTCGCCGCGGATGAAGATGAAGGCGTGGCCGGCGTCGGCGGCCAGCGCCGCGATCGCGATCCCCTCGATCAGCTGGTGGGGGTTGCGCTGCATCAGCTCCCGATCCTTGAAGGCGCCCGGCTCGGACTCGTCGGCGTTGCAGCAGAGGTACTTCGGCATGTCGCCGCGGGGGAGGAAGGAGGCCTTTTTGCCCATCGCGAAGCCGGCGCCGCCGCGCCCGCGCAGGCCCGAGTCTTCGAGCTCCTTGAGGACCTCGTCCTGCTCCATCTCCTTGTAGGCCCGCTCCAGGGTCGAGTAGCCGCCGGCCAGCCGCCGGTAGCCGTCGAGGGTGCGCAGCGCCGGGTCCTCGGCGTGCTCGAGCAGGACGCGCTTCTCGCGGGGGTCAGGCATCGCCGCCTCCAGGGCGATCGGTGTCGCCGGCCAGCGGCCGTTTCGCCAGCGCCTTCTCGGGCAGCACGTCCTCGCCGGCGCGCAGCTGCTCGATCGCGACGCCGGCCTCGGCCGCCTCGAGCGGGCCGTAGTAGCGCTGGTCGATCGAGGCCATCGGGGCGATGTCGCAGGCGCCGAGGCACTCGAACCCGGTCACGTAGAAGCTCTCGTCATCCTCGCCCGCGGCCTCCTTGAAGGCCTCGAGCAGGCGGTCGGCGCCGCGCATCCAGCAGCTGATGTTGGTGCAGACGTGGATCTGGTGCGCGCCGATCGGCGAGGTGTGCAGGAGGTCGTAGAAGCTCGCCACCGACTCCAGGTAGGCGGGAGTGACCCGCATCACCGCGGCGGCCTGGCGGATCCCCTCCGGGGTGCACCAGCCGTAGCGCTCCTGCACCGCCCACAGCGCCGGGATCGAGGCCGAGCGGCGGTCGGGGTAGCGGCCCATCAGCGCCTCGATCCGCTCCCGCAGCTCCTCGGGGCAGTCGACCTCGTGCAGCTCCGGGATCTCGTCCTCGGCGCGCCGGTCGGGGACGCGGCCGCTGCTGACCGAGGGGTCGACCGGCAGGTGGTGGGGGCCGGGCGCCTCGAAGCCTTCATCGGGCCTCATCGGTCGACACCTCCCAGGATCGGGTCGAGCATGCCCAGCGAGGCGATCATGTCGGCGACGTAGGTGCCGACGGCCATCTCGCGGAAGGCCTGCAGGTTGACGAAGGACGGATCGCGGAAGTGGACCCGCGCCGGCTTCGCCGAGCCGTCGGCGACGACGAAGCAGCCGAGCTCCCCGCGCGGCGACTCGATCGAGTAGTAGACCTCGCCGGGGTCGACGCGGAAGCCCTCCGTGACGAGCTTGAAGTGGTGGATCAGCGACTCCATCGAGGTCGAGAGCTCCGAGCGCGGCGGCAGCACGTACTTGCGGTCGTCGGCGATGAACGGGCCCTCGGGGAGCGCGTCGAGGCACTGGGCGACGATCCGGCTCGACTCGACCATCTCCGCCACCCGCACCCGGTAGCGGTCGTAGTTGTCGCCGACGGTGCCGACCGGGATCTTGAACTCGACCTCGGGGTAGGCGAGGTAGTCGAAGGCCTTGCGCAGGTCCCAGGGATCGCCGGCGGCGCGCAGCAGCGGCCCGGTCACGCCCAGCTCCAGGAGGCGCTCGCGGGAGACGGCGCCGACCCCTTTGGTCCGCTGCAGGAAGACCTCGTTGCGGTCGAGCAGGTCTTCGTACTGGCCGACCCGGATCGGCATTTCCTCGGCGAAGGCGCGGCACTTCTCCTCGAAGCCGAGCGGGATGTCCTCGATCACGCCGCCGACCTGGAAGTAGCGCGTGTGCATGCGCTGCCCCGTCGCCATCTCGAAGAGGTCGAGGATCTTGTCGCGCTCGCGGAAGCAGTACCAGAGCATCGAGATTGCGCCGAGGTCGAGCGCGGTGGTGCCGAGCCAGACGAGGTGGGAGTGGATGCGGTTGAGCTCGAGGAAGATCGTCCGCAGGTACTTGGCGCGGGGCGGGATCTCGAGGTCGACCAACCGCTCGACAGCGCCGCAGAAGGCCTCCATCTGGAAGAAGTAGGAGACGTAGTCCATCCGCTCGACGAAGGGGATGACCTTCCAGTAGGCGTTGCTCTCGCAGGACTTTTCGATGCCGGTGTGGACGTAGCCGATCACCGGCCGCAGCTCGCGGACCATCTCGCCTTCGAGGTCGACGACGAGGCGGAGGACGCCGTGGGTCGCCGGGTGGTGCGGCCCGACGTTGACGGTCATGATCTCGCGGTCGCGGTCATCGACCAGGTCCTCGTTCAGCAGGTCGCTGCTCATCCCGACTTCGAGTTGACGATCAGCCATAGCGCCGTTCCGTGTGGGTGAAGGTGACGGGCTCTCCCCCGACCGGGAAGTCGCGGCGCTGCGGCCATCCCACGTAGTCGTCGGGCATCAGGATCCGGGTCAGGTTCGGGTGGCCGCGGAAGGCGATCCCGAAGAAGTCGAAGACTTCGCGCTCCTGGGCGTGGGCGGTGGGGAAGATCTCGACGCAGGAGTCGATCTCGGGGAGCTCCTCGGCCCCCGGGTCCGCGAGCATCGCTTTGACGCGGATGCGCTCGACGCGGTCGCGGTTGATCAGCTCGTAGTGGACCGCGAAGCGCGGCTCGTTGGGCAGGTAGTCGGCCGCGTGCAGGGAGGAGAGGAAGGCGTAGCGCTGGCCGGGCTGCTCCTTCAGCCAGCGCAGCACGTCGAGCACCCGCGCGGGGTCGACGACCAGCGCCGCCTGGGCGCGGTCGAAGGAGGTCGCCAGCACGGCACCGGGGCAGTCGCGCTCGATTTCACCCCGGATCAGCTCGAGTCCGGGGGCGTCAGGCAAGGGAGGGCTCCCCGGTTTCTTCGCGCAGCCTTTCGACCGACCGTTTCGCCGCGGAGTAGGCCTCGGCCGCCTCGGGGCTCGGTTCGCTGCGGGGGCCGCCGCGCGCCCACTCCTCGGTCCCGTAGGCGTCGTAGCGCCGACGCCAGCTCTGGTCGGGGTTGCCCATGATCTTCCGCTGCAGTTTCGTGAAGCCGTAGAGGACGGCCTCCGGCCGCGGCGGGCAGCCGGGCACGTAGATGTCGACCGGCATGAACTTGTCAGCGCCCTGGACGACGGCGTAGTTGGAGAACATCCCCGCCGAGGAGGAGCAGGCGCCCATCGCCATCACCCACTTCGGCTCCAGCATCTGGTCGTAGAGGCGGCGGACGACCGGCGCCATTTTGATGCTGACGCGGCCGGAGAGGATGATCAGGTCGGCCTGGCGCGGGGAGGCGCGCAGCGCCTCGGCGCCGAAGCGGGCGAGGTCGTAGCGGGCGGTGACGATCGAGATCGGCGCCTCGATCGCGCAGCAGGCGAGGCCGAAGGTGAGCGGGAAGATCGAGTTCGCCCGCGCCCAGTTCTGGACCTTCTCGAAGGTGGTGGTGACGACGCGCTCTTCGACGTAGCGCTCGAGGTCCTCGCCCTCGAGGTCGCCGCGGAGCATGTCGCGGGCGGCCAGCTGCTTCTCGCGCAGGCTGCGGCGCTCTACTTCCAATCCAGGGCCCCCTTCCGCCAGACGTAGACGAAGGCGACGAGCAGGAGGACGACGAAGGTGACGAGCTCCCCGAGGACGAGGAGGCTGTCGGCGTCGTTGAGGATCACCCCGACGGGATAGAGGAAGACGACCTCGATGTCGAAGAGGATGAAGAGCATCGCGACGAGGTAGAAGGTGACGCCGAAGCGCAGCCCCTTGGTCGGCTCGACCGGGATCCCGGACTCGTACGGCTCGCCCTGGCGGCGCGAGGCCGCGGTCGGCCGGGCCGGCTTCTTCGGGCCCAGCAGGTGGTTGAGCACCATGAAGACGCCGCCGACCGTGAGGCCGAGGAAGGCGAAGACGAGGATCGGGAGGTAGGTCTCGAGCATTGGGAGGTGGTCGCCGGGGCCGCTGTTATACACCGACATTGTGACAACTTGCTACATAGTGCTTTTCCGCATCAGCAAGCCGAATCCCGACCCTTTTAGGCGGATTTAGGATGGTCGGGCTCCACATCGCCGTGGGCGTGATCCTGGTCGGCCTCAACGGCGCCGCCTTCGCCCTCGGCGGCATCGCCTGGCTCCGCAACCAGGCTTCGATCCCCTTCTGGTACCTGCTCCGCGCCGCCCAGGCCTCGGTCTTCGCCCAGGCCCTGCTCGGCGGCCTCCTCGTCGTCACCGGCCACGAGCAGGACGACGGCCTCCACTACCTCTACGGGATCCTCCCCCTCGTCGTCTCCTTCATCGCCGAAGGCGCCCGCGCCGACGCTGCCCACCGCGAGGTCGCCGAGATCGACTACGAGTCCCTCAGCGACGCCGAGAAAGAACCGATCGCCCTCGCCATCGTCCGCCGCGAGATGGGGATCATGGCCGTCAGCTGCGGCGTGATCCTCTTCCTCGGCCTGCGGGCGGCCGGGACCAGCGGGCTGTTCTAGCTCCAGCCAGGTCCCAGCTCTCAGCCGGGCGCACGCCGGCGAGCGCCTCGCTTCAGTCCGGCACCTGGAGCGCTTGGTTTTCCCGCAGCTGGATCGCCGCCAGGACGGCGAAGACGGTGCCGGTGGCGAGGTGGAAGATCCCGTCGTTGGTGTTGCTGGGGAAGGTGAAGACCCAGGCCGGCTGCTCGTCGAAGAGAGCCCAGATGCCGGTGATGTACAGCGCTGCCGCCGCGTAGGCGTCGTAGTAGAAGGCCCAGTCGGGGCGGCGGGCGAAGTAGAAGGCGGGGAGGAAGAGAAGGAAGCCCGAGAGGGCGTGGATTCCGTTGAAGTCGACCCCGAGGACCTTCTCGGTCGGAGCATCGGCGCCGACCTGGAAGCTCGGCTCGGCGATCAAGCCCGCCGTCGCCCACAGCAGCTGCAGGCCCGCCAGCACCACCAACGCCTTCTGCGCGAACGTCCACTCGCTCATCGGGACGGCAATTCTGCCTCCTGGAGGGGACCTTTCGCCGGCTCGATCTCGACGAGCTTGCGATTCGCCTCCTATACGGGGGTCAATTGCAAGTTCGTGAGCGACTAGTCCAGCGGGCGGTACTCGCCGGCGTGGAAGACGAGGGGGTTGCCCTCGCGGGCGTCGAGGGCCTTGACTTCGCCGGTGACGATCACGTGGTCGCCGGCGGAGATGACGTCGCGGAGGTCGCAGGCGATCCAGATCAGGGCGTCGTCGACGGCGGGGATGCCGTCGCGCTCGCTCCAGGCGACGCCGGACCACTTCTCGGCCACCGGGGCCTTGGTGGCGAAGGCGCGGGCGATCGGCTCCTGGCCGGCGTGGAGGACGCTGACGCCGAAGCTGTCGGCCGCCTGGACCGCGAGCAGGGTGCGGGAGCCGCGATCGAGGCAGGCGAGCATCATCATCGGCTCGATCGAGAGGGACGAGACGGCGTTGGCGGTCGCCCCGGCCGGGCCGTCCGGCCCCTTGGCGCTGACGATCGTCACACCGGTGGGGAGCCCGGCCATGGCGGCGCGGAAGCGGGCTGGATCGGGGGCGGCCATCGTCGGGGAGAGCGGGATCGGCTCCAGACAATATGATGCCCGCCGCATGCGTCCGCTGCTGATCATCGGAATGGTCGCCGCCGCCCTCGGCCTCTCGGCCTGCGGCTTCGGCCAGGAGAGCATCTCCGTCGACGAGGAGCACCGCGACGGCGCCGTGCTGTTCGCCGACAACTGCGCCGGCTGCCACACCCTCAGCGCCGCCGGCTCACAGGGGAGCGGCAACCGCGGCGAGCGGACGCAGGGTCCCAACCTCGATCAGCGAACTGAGACGTATGAGGACGCTCTCTTCGCGATCCAGAACGGCGGCTTCTCGGGCGCGATCATGCCCCAGAACATCGTCGTCGGCGAAGAGGCGGAGAAGGTCGCCAAGTTCGTCGCCGAGTACGCCGGGTCGGAAGCCAAAGAGCCGCCTCGGCCCGGCGAACCCACCAATCCCTGAGCGGGACCCCCATGCTTGACCTGAAGGCGATCCGCTCCGATCCCGAGCGGTTCAAAGCCGCGCTGGCGCGGCGGGGGGCGGCCGAGCAGGTCGACGAGCTGCTGGCGCTCGACGCACGGCGGCGGGAGCTGCTGCCCGAGGTCGAGAACGCCCAGGCGGAGCGCAAGACGCTCTCCAAGCAGATCGGCGAGAAGAAGCAGGCCGGCGAGGACGCCGAGGAGCTGATGGCGACCGTGCAGGGGCTGAAGGAGCGGATCGAGTCCGCCAAAGAGGAGCTCGAGCAGGTCGAGGCGAAGCTCGGCGAGCTGGCGCTCACCCTGCCCAACCTCCCCGATCCCGACGCGCCGGAAGGGATGACCGAGGAGGACGCGGTCGTCCTCCGCGAGGTCGGCGAGCGCCCCGAGTTCGACTTCGAGCCCCGCGACCACCTGGAGATCGGCACCGAGCTCGGTCTGATCGAGATGGAGGCGGCCGCCCAGCTCTCCGGCTCCCGCTTCGCCTACCTGAAGGGCGACCTGGTGCTGCTGGAGCTGGCGCTGGTCCGCTTCGCGATCGACACCGCCCGCGGCGAGGGGCACGAGCCGGTGGTCCCGCCGGTCCTGGTCCGCGAAGAGGCGCTGGAGGGCACCGGCTTCCTGCCCGGCGACCGCGACCAGATCTACGAGATCCCCAAGGACGAGCTCTTCCTCACCGGCACCTCGGAGGTCGGCCTGGCCGGCCTGCACGCCGGCCAGATCCTCGACGCCTCCGCGCTGCCGCTGCGCTACTGCGCCTTCTCGACCTGCTTCCGCCGCGAGGCCGGCGCCGCCGGCCGCGACACCCGCGGCATCTTTCGCGTCCACCAGTTCGACAAGGTCGAGATGTTCTCGTTCGTCGAGCCGGACGCCTCGCGCGAGGAGCACGAGCGGCTGCTGGCGATCGAGGAGCGCATCCTCGGCGCGCTGGAGATCCCCTACCGCGTGGTCAGCGTCGCCGTCGGCGACCTCGGCGCCCCGGCCGCCAAGAAGTACGACTGCGAGGCGTGGATCCCCAGCCAGGGGCGCCACCGCGAGCTCACCTCCTGCTCGAACACGACCGACTACCAGGCGCGCCGGCTCGGCGCCCGCTACCGGCCGGCCGAGGGGGAGGCGCCGCAGGTGCTGCACACGCTGAACGGCACCGCCTGCGCCGTCGGGCGCACGATCATCGCCCTGATCGAGAACCGCCAGGAAAGCGACGGGAGTTTCACGCTACCCAGTTCTTTGCATCCGTACGGAGCGCCTGAGAGAATCGGCCCCGCATGAGTGCGAGCGTCCGGGAGGCCAAACGTGTTGTGCTCTGTGACGACCACGAGATCGTCCGCGAGGCGATCAAGGCGCGCATGGCAAATTCACCCGTCGTCGAAATCGTCGGCGAGGCCGGCAACGGCCGCGACGTCGTCAACGTCGTCAAGGAGCTGGAACCCGACGTCCTGATCATCGACGTCGAGATGCCCAAGCGGGACGGCATCGAGGCGACCAAGGAGGTCCTCAAAGCGCGGCCGCGGACGAAGGTGATCATCTTCACCGCCCACGCCCAGCCCGACCTGCTCGCCCTGGCGCTGCGCGCCGGCGCCTCCGGCTACGTGCTGAAGTCCGCGCCGGCCGAGGACATCGCCAAAGCCGTCAAAGCGGTGACCGGCGGCGGCACCTTCCTCGGCGGCGACTTCGCCGGCGGCAAGCCCTCCGAGGTCGAGAAGCTGCTCGAGCTCTCCCCGCGCGAGCGGCAGATCCTCGAGCTGCTCGCGGAGGGGCTGCGGGTGAAAGAAATCGCCGACCGCCTGCAGCTGAGCCCGGCGACCGTCCACACCCACGTCCGCAACGCGATCGCCAAGCTCGAGGTCGACACCCGCACCGAGGCGGTGGCCCTGGCGGTGCGGTTCAGCTACCTCGGCGCCGGCGGCGGCTCTCTCTAGCTCTTCTCCTCGAACGTCAGCGCGCAGCCGTTGATGCAGTAGCGCTTGCCGCCGCGGTCGGCGGGGCCGTCGTCGAAGACGTGGCCGAGGTGGGCGTCGCAGTGCTTGCAGACGACCTCGGTGCGGCGCATGAAGAGGCTGTTGTCGGGCCGCAGCTCGACGTGCTCGAGGTTCTCCGGCTCGGTGAAGCTGGGCCAGCCGGTGCCCGAGTCGAACTTGGTGTCGGAGGAGAAGAGCTCGGTGCCGCAGCAGACGCAGCGGTACATCCCCTCCGCCTTCTCGTCCCAGTAGGGGCCGGTGAAGGCGCGCTCGGTGCCGGCCTTGCGGGTGACCTCGAACTGCTCCGGCGTCAGCTGCTCGCGCCACTCCTGCTCGCTTTTCTGCACTTTCGTTCCCATCCTTCTCCTTTCGTCTCTTAAAGAGGGTACGCCTCGGGTATTACGGGCCTGTGACGCGCAGGGGCACGATCGCGACCCTCCTCCTCGTCGCGGCCACCGCCGCGCTCGCGACGGTCCCTGCCGCGCCCGCGCCCGCGGCCGGTTGCCGCGGCCAGGGCAACGCCGACGCCGCCCCGGCGGTGCAGGAGCGGGCGATGCTGTGCCTGGTCAACAAGGCGCGCAAGGCCCGGGGCCTGGGACCCCTGGACGCCGTCGGCTCCCTCGCCCGCGCCGCCGGTCGCAAGTCCGGCGACATCCTCCGCTGCGACGAATTCAGCCACGAGGCCTGCGGGCGCGAGTTCACCTACTGGATCGAGCGCGTCGGCTACAGGGCCTGCAGCGCCGCCGAGAACATCGCGTGGGGCACCGGCGCCCTCGGCACGCCGCGCTCGATCTTCCGCGCCTGGATGCGCTCGCCCGGCCACCGCCGCAACATCCTCGGCGACTACGAGGACATCGGCATCGGCCTCCGGATCGGCGAGCTCGAAGGAACCCGCGGCGCCCACGTCTGGACCCAGCAGTTCGGCAGCCGCAACTGCTAGCCGACGTTTCTGAGCTGAGGGGGTCCATTCGACCCTTCTGCTCAGACACCCCCGTAGGATCGCGGCGTGTTCGAGGCGTTTTACGAACGGGACGGTGACGTCTTCCACGCGACCGAGCTGACGCGGGGGCCCTGGGATCCCGGCGCGCAGCACGCGGGGCCGCCGGCGGCACTGCTGGGCTACGCGATCGAGAACCTGCCCGAGAGCGGGGAGTTCCAGGTCGGCCGCGTCACCTTCGAGATCCTCCGCTCGGTCCCGATCGGGCCGGTGCGGGTCGAGGCGCGGGTGGTGCGCCCCGGGCGCCGGGTGCGGATGATCGAGGCGGAGCTGAGCGACCCCGCCGGGGAGGTGCTGATGCGGGCGCGGGCCTGGGGCATCCGCACGGCGGAGATCGAGATCCCGCCCGAGGCGCTCGTCGCCGCCGATCCCCCGCCGCCACCCGAGCAGGGGAAGCCGGCCAACTTCTTCCCGACCGGCCAGGAGCACGGCTACCACTCGGCGATGGAGGCCCGGTTCATCTCCGGCGACTTCGTCGAGCCCGGGCCGGCGACCGTCTGGCTGCGGATGCGCCGGCCCCTGGTCGCGGGAGAGGAGCCGACGCCGCTGCAGCGGGCCCTGGTCGTCGCCGACGTCGGCAACGGCGTCAGCGCCTCGCTCGACTTCCGCCGCTACCTCTTCATCAACGTCGACCTGACCGTGCAGCTGGAGCGGATGCCGGAGGGGGAGTGGATCTGCGTCGACGCGGTGACGCTGCCGCAGCCGAACGGGATCGGCACCGCGGAGTCGGTCCTCTCCGACCACCGGGGCCGGATCGGCCGCGGGCTGCAGACGCTGCTGGTCGGCGAGCGCTAGAAGCCTCGCGCTCGGCCCGGCCTGGCCTGGAGGAGGATCATCGCGGCCGAGGCGACGCAGGCGGCGGTGGCGAAGAGGAAGGCGCCCTCGTAGTCGGTGAGGGCGGCGACCAGGCCGGCCAGCGGCGCGCCGAGGCCGACTCCGAGGTCGAAGAAGGCCGTGTAGGTCCCCATCGCCGCCCCCCGGGCCCGCTGAGAAACGCGGCCGAGGGCGATCAGCATCAGCGCGGGATTCAGCAGCGAGAAGGCGGCGCCCATCAGCATGCCGCCGGCGAGGGCGAGCGGGAGGCTGTGGGCGAAGGCGATCAGCGCCAGGCCCGCCGCCTCGCCGAGCGTCGCGACGATCGCCACCGGCGCCGCGCCGACCCGGTCGGGCAGGTGCCCGAGGATCAGCCGCGCGAGGACGATCATCGCCGCGAAGGCGGCGAAGACGGCGGCGCCGTTGCCGATCCCCCGCGCTTCCAGGTGCAGGACGATGAACGTGGCGACGGCCGCGTAGCCGACCGAGGCGAGGGCGATGGCGAACCCCGGCCCGACCGCCTCCGGCGCGATCAGCGGGTGCGGCTCGGCGTGCGCGAGGGGGACGAAGGGGTCGCGGGCGGCGAGGGCGATCAGGGCGCCGACGACCGGCACCACCGCGGAGAAGATCCAGACGGTGGTGTAGCCGCCGAGGTCGAGCAGCAGCTCGCCGACCAGGGGCCCGAGGCTGAGCCCGCCCCAGACGGCGAGCCCGTAGAGCCCGAGGACGCGTCCGCGGCGCTCGTCCGGCGCCAGGTCGACGATCCAGGCGGAGCCCGCGGTGTAGACGGTGCCCTCGCCGGCGCCGAGGACCATGCGGGCGAGGACCAGGCCGGCGACACCGAGGCTCGGCAGGTAGAGGAGCCCGCCGACGGCGACCAGGATCGCACCGGCCAGGACCATCGGCTTGCGGCCGTGAGTGTCGGCGAGGCGGCCCGCGACCGGCCGCAGCAGCAGCCCGGTCACCGCGTAGGCCCCGATCACGATCCCCACCGCGATGTCGCCCGAGTCGAGCGGCCCGTGGACGTAGCGGGGCAGGACGGGCAGGACCGAGCCCACCGCGAGGACGCCGCAGAAGGTGACCGCGAAGACCCCGGCGAAGCTGAGCCGCGGGTGGGGATCGCCGCCGACGCCCAGCTGGACGGTGGTGCTCACTCGAGCAGGCCGGCGAGGTTCTCGAGGACGTGGTCGGGCGCGGGGTTCGCGGCTTCCCCCTCCTCGCGGGAGGTGGTGCCGCTGAGGACCAGCACGGTCTCCAGGCCGGCCGCGCGCCCGCCCGCGACGTCGGAGGAGACCCGGTCGCCGACCATCGCCAGCCGCCCGCCGCCCCCGACCGCCTCGATCGCCATCTCGAACAGGTGCCGCTCCGGCTTGCCGGCGATCTCGGCCCGCCGGCCCGAGGCCGTCTCGACCGCCGCCAGCACCGCCCCGGTGCCGGGCACCTCGCCGCCGGGGAACGGCATCGTCGGGTCGCGGCTGGTGGCGAGGAGGGCGGCGCCGCGGTCGAGCGCCCGCTTCGAGGTCAGCAGCTCCGCGTAGTCGAAGCCCCGGTGCCCGGAGACGACGACCACGCCGGCCCCCTCGCCTGCCTCACCCTCCAGCACCCGCGCCCCGGCGGCGGCGACCATCTCCTTCAGCGCCGGGGCGCCGATCACGAAGGCGGAGCCGCCGCCTCCCGCCGCGAGGGCGGCCTCGCCCGCCAGCCGCGCCGCCACCATCCCGGCGGTGACGACCTGCTCGGCGCCGACCTCGACCCCGAGCTCCCGCAGCCGCTCCGCGTAGGCGGCGGGCGGGCGGCCCGGGTTGTTGGTGACGAAGACGATCCGCTTGCCGGCCTCCAGCATCGCTCGCAGCGCCTCCACGGACCCCGGCACCGGCTCGCGGCCGATCCAGACGACCCCGTCGAGGTCGATCAGAAGTCCGTCGAAGCGGTCGGCGAGGGCCACGGCCGCACCCTATTTGCCCAGATCGATACCGTGCCCGGCAGTGAGCGCCAACGGACCAGTCGTGGTCGCCACCGACCTCCACCGCCGCTTCGGCGAGGGCGACGCCGCCGTGGACGCCCTGGCCGGCGTCACCACCGGCTTCGAGCGCGGCCGCTTCACCGCGATCATGGGCCCCTCCGGCTCGGGCAAGTCGACGCTGATGCACATCCTCGCCGGCCTCGACAAGCCGACCTCGGGCACGGTCGAGCTCGACGGCGTCGACATCACCCGCCTCGACGACGGCGAGCTGACGCAGCTGCGCCGCGACAAGCTCGGCTTCGTCTTCCAGTTCTTCAACCTGCTGCCGGTCCTGACCGCGGAGGAGAACCTGGTCCTGCCGCTCTCGATCGCCGGGCGCAAGCCGGACCGGCAGTGGGTCGACCAGCTGATCCGCACCGTCGGGCTCGAGGACCGGCGCACGCACCGGCCGTCGGAGCTCTCCGGCGGCCAGCAGCAGCGGGTGGCGGTCGCCCGCGCCCTGGTCAGCAAACCGGCGGTCGTCTTCGCCGACGAGCCGACCGGCAACCTAGACTCGAAGGCGAGCGGCGAGGTGCTGAAGCTGCTGCGGGCGGCGGTCGACGAGTTCGGCCAGACGGTGGTGATGGTCACCCACGATCCGGTCGCCGCCGCCCACGCCGACCGCCTGATCACGCTCAAAGACGGGCGGATCGTCGGCGACGCCGCCCCCGGCTCCGCGGAAGACGTAATCGAGCTGCAGAAGAAGCTTGACTAGCCTCGGCCTCAAGAGCCTCTGGGCTCGCAAGGTCCGGGCCGCGCTGACGACCTTCGCCGTCTTCCTCGGCGTTGCCTTCGTCGCCGGCTCCTACATCCTCACCGACACGATCTTCGCCGCCTTCGACGAGATCTTCAGCGAGTCGCTGAAGGGGACCAGCGTCGTCGTCACCGCCGAGAACCCGGTCGAACAGGAAAACGGGGAAACGCCGACCTTCAGCGCCTCGCTGCTGCCGACGGTGGAGGAGACGCCGGGGGTGCGCAAAGCCGCCGGCGCGATCTTCAGCCTGGGCGCCTTCTTCAACGAGAAGAACGAAAAGATCGGCAACAAATTCGGGCCGAAGTTCATCTCCTCGACGCTCCCCGAGGGGCTCGAGTCGCTCACCTACGTCGAAGGGCACGTCCCCCGGGGGCCGGGCGAAGCCTCGCTCGAAAAGGCGACGGCCGACGATGCCGACCTGGAGCTGGGAGATCGGATCAAGCTGATCTCCCAGGGCCGCCTGGAAAGCTTCCGCCTCGTCGGCTTCACCGAGCTGGGCGACACCTCGTTCGGCGCCGCCAGCATCGCCCAGGTGACGCTGCCGGTCGCCCAGCGCCTCACCAACAAGCGCGGCCGCCTGGACCAGATCTCGGTCGCCGCCGACGAGGGGGTCTCGGCGGAGGATCTGAAACGGCGGATCGCCGAGCGGCTGCCGCCCGGCGTGCGGGTCGAGACCGCGCAGGAAAACGCCGACCGCGGCTCCGAAGAAATCCGCGAAGACCTCGGCTTCCTGCAGACCTTCCTGCTGGTCTTCGGTTTCATCGCCGTCTTCGTCGGCTCGTTCCTGATCTTCAACACCTTCTCGATCACCGTCGCCCAGCGGATCAGCGAATTCGGGATGCTCCGCACGCTCGGCGCCGCCCGGCGCCAGATCCTCACCACGGTGATGGTCGAGGCGGTGGCGATCGGGCTGCTCGGCGCGCTGCTCGGGATCGCCGGCGGCTTCCTGATCGCGGCCGCGATCAACGCCCTCTTCGAGGCGTTCGGGATCGACCTGCCGACGACCGGCCTGGTGCTGGAGTCGCGGACGGTGATCGTCTCCCTGCTCGTCGGCGTCCTCGTCACCCTCGTCGCCTCGCTGGTCCCGGCGTTGCGCTCGACCCGGGTGCCGCCGATCGCCGCCCTCCAGGCCTTCTCGCCGCCGCCGACCCGCCGTCGCCGGCTCGTCAACCTGGCGCTCTCGGTCCTGCTCGGGGCGGTGGGCCTGGCGATGGTCCTGGTCGGCCTCTTCGGGAGCGGCGGCGCCGGTGCTCGCGCGGGCCTGATGGGGGCGGGCGCCGTCGCGATCGTCTTCGCGGTCTCGCTGTTCAGCCCGCGCCTGGTGCCGCCGCTGGCGGCGGTCGCCGGCTGGCCGCTGGAGCGGCTGCGCCGCCTGATCGGCCGCCTCGCGCGCGAGAACGCGCAGCGCAACCCCAGCCGCACCGCGGTCACCGC
>DASUQZ010000217.1:0-2332 GCA_036280335.1 Solirubrobacterales bacterium | reverse complement strand
GTGATCGGGATCGGCCAGTACTCGCCGTCGGCGGTCCGCATCTCGCTGCAGACGCGCTCCCAGTCGGCGGAGCCCTGGAAGCCGGTCAGCGGCGCGAAGCCGCCGTTGCCGATCATCTCGAAGTCCGCCGTGTGGCGCTCGGAAAGGGTCAGGGACAACTCAGCCATCGTCTCGCTCATCTCACCTTGTGGGGTCGGGGGAAGGGTTACTGGAGGGGTTACCGGTCGAAGGGCGGCTGACCGCCGCTAGTTGATCCCGCACTCGGTCTTTGCGAGACCGTTCCAGCGGCCGTCGCGCAGATCCCCACCCGGTTCGACCGGCTGGGTGCAGTGGGTGCAACCGATCGACGGGTAGCCGCGATCGTGAAGCGGGTTGTACGGGAGGTGGTGCTCACGGATGTAGTTCCAGACGTCACGCTCGGTCCAGTCCGCGAGCGGGTTCAGCTTCCAGAGGTTGAACCGCTTGTCCCAGCCGAACTTCGGGGTCGTGGCGCGGGAACTGGAGTCTGCCCGGCGGACGCCGGCGACCCAGCAGTCTACGGAAGAGAGGGCTCGGCGCATCGGCTCGACCTTGCGCAGGCCGCAGCAGGCGTCGGGATCGCGGTTCCAGAGCTCGGGGCCGTGCTCGGCCTCCTGCTCGGCCAGGGTCAGGTTGTGGAAGCGGTCGAACTCGATGCCGAGGGCCTCCGCGAGCCGGTCGCGCGTCTCGTAGGTCTCCTCGAAGAGGACCTCGGTGTCGAGGTAGAAGAAGCGCGCCTCGGGGTTGATCGTGGTGGCCAGGTGGGCGGTCACCGAGCTGGTTTTCTGGAACGAGCAGGCGATGTAGTGACGCTCGCCGAAGTTCTCGAACATCCACTCCAGGGCCTCCTGGGCGCTGGAGTCCTCGAGCTTGGCGGCGATCTCCTCGTGGTCGAGGTCGGCCGGTGTAGGGACGGTGCCGGACAGGGTGACGGGAGGCGGCTTCATCGCGGCGGGCGCGATCAGATCGCGCACTCCCCCTCTCCACGCACGACCTCGTACGGGCTCGAACGGTTCCAGTCGATGAACTCCTGCATCGTCTCGAGGCTGAACTCGGCCGGCAGGGTGAGGTCCTTGGCGACGGCTTCGAAGGGCTCGGCGCCGACCCGCTCGGCGAAGGCGTTGAACTCCTCGCCCTCGTTGCGCTCGGTCTCGTACATCCGCACCCAGCGCTCGACCGCCTCGGGGACCCGTTTGGCCGGGAGCCGCGATTTCAGCCGCTTGCCGAAGGCGACCTCGCCGCCCTCGAAGTTGCCGCCGATGTGCGGGATGTAGGCGGGCATCTGGCGGCCGCCGACTTTCAGCGAGGCGCCGTAGAAGCCGATGTTGGCGATGTGGTGCTGGCTGCAGCCGTTCGGGCAGCCGCTCATTTTGATGTGGATGCGCTTGGTCAGCTCGTCGCTGATCTGCATCGAGTCGACCCGCTCCTTGATCGCCCGGTTGAGGCCCATCGAGGCGGTGATGCCGAGTTTGCAGCTGTCGGTGCCGGGGCAGCTGACCACGTCGGTGATCTCGCGGGCGCCGGCCTCGTCGAGGCCGAGGGCGCCGAGCCGCTCCCAGACGTCGTAGAGCGCCTCGTCGCGGACCCAGCGCAGGACGAAGTTCTGCTGGACCGTGCTGCGGGCGGCGCCGCCGGTGTACTCGCGCATGATCTGGGCGAGGCCGCGGAACTGCTCCGGGGTGAGGTCGCCGCGGGTGACCTTCACCTCGACGGTGTTGAAGCCCTCCTGGCGCTGCGGCTGGACGTTGCCGGCGAGGAAGCGCTCGAACTCGGTGCGGTCGCCGTTCGGGGAGGACGGCTGGAGCGGCGCCTCGGGCGCGTTTGCCTCCTCGTCGACGGCGAAGCTGAGGCGCTCGACCAGCTCGGGGCCGAATTCCCGCTCCTGTACCCAGTCGCCCTGGAGCTCCTCGTCGACGAGCTCACGGAAGGCGTCCATGCCGATCTTGTCGACGAGGACCTTGATCCGGGCGCGGGCGCGGTTGACGCGCAGCCAGTCCTGACGGTCGAAGATGCGGAAGACGGCCTCGGCGACCTTGAGGTAGTCGCCGTTGTCGGCCTCGACGAACTCGTAGAGGGTCGGGGCGACGCGGGCCATGATCGAGGTGCCGCCGCCGACCTGGACCTCGAATCCCTTGACCCCGTCCCTTTCGCGGGCGAGGAAGGCGATGTCGTGGATTTCGGTGATCGAGCGGTTGGAGTTGGAACCGTCGAAGGCGGTCTTGATCTTGCGCGGCATCAGCTGCGTCGTCGGGTGGCGGACGAAGTAGCGGACATAGGCGGTTCCGTAGGCGGTCGGGTCGAAGATCTCGTCCTC
>DASUQZ010000216.1:0-9550 GCA_036280335.1 Solirubrobacterales bacterium | reverse complement strand
CGCCAGCGGCAGCTCCACCCGCCAGAGGATCTGGCGCTTGCTGAAGCCCATCCCATGCGCGGCGTCCTTGACCGAGGCAGGGACGTTGGCCAAGCCGAGCATCGTGTTGCGGTAGATGATCTGCAGGGTGTAGGCCGCGAGGACGATGATCGCCGTATCCCTGCCGAAGCCGGTTACCGGCAGCATCAGGAAGAAGAAGGCGATGCTGGGGATCGTGTAGAGGACCCCGGTGACGGCGAGCAGCGGCGGCTGCAGCCAGCGGACGCGATGGGCAAGCAGCGCCAGTGCGAAGGCGACGACGAATCCGATCAGGACCGCGAAGAGGACGATTTCGAGGTGCTGAACGGTCGGCGTCCCGTAGCGGTCGATGTTTTCCCTGGCCCAGTCGAAGCAGAAGATCTCGTTCGAATTCGCCTGGCAGGGAAGCGTGTCGGAGCTGCGCTCACGGAGGAAGTCGTCGCCGACTTCACCCACGGCGCCCAGCCAGGACGGGCTAGTCATGCGGCCGCTCCACGGCCGGCTGCTCGTCGTTCTTCGCCTCCGGCGAGCCGAGGAACTCGGAGATGATCTCGACCGAGAGGACGCCTTCGATCCGGCCCCGGCGGTCGACCACCGCCGCGTACTGCGACTGCGCCTGGAGGAGGTCGGCGAGGGCGTCGCGCATCACGTCGTCGCCCTCCAGCACCGGCCCCAGCGGCGAGTCGGCCTGGCGCGGGACCGTCTCCGCCGCGAGGTCGCGCTCGCTCAGCCACCCGAGCGGCCGCCGCTCGCCGTCGACCAGCAGCGGATACGGGACCTCGACGTCGGGCGCCTCCAGCTTCGCCCGCACCTCCGCCGTCGCCTGGCCGACGAAGGCCAGCGGCGCCTCCCAGAGGTCGATGTCGCGGACCCGCATCAGGGCCAGCCGCTTCAGCGCCCGGTCGGCGCCGACGAAGTCCTCGACGAACTCGTTGGCCGGCGCCATCAGCAGCTCCGCCGGGGTCGCGTACTGCTCGACCCGGCCCCCCTCTCGCATCACCGCGATCCGGTCGCCCATCTTGATCGCCTCGTCGATGTCATGGGTGACGAAGAGGACGGTCTTGCGGATCTCCGCCTGCAGGCGCAGGAACTCGTTCTGGAGGCGCTCGCGGTTGATCGGGTCGATCGCCCCGAACGGCTCGTCCATCAGCATCACCAGCGGGTCCGCCGCCAGCGCCCGGGCGACCCCGACCCGCTGCTGCTGGCCGCCGGAGAGCTGGGCCGGGTAGCGGTCGCCGAGCTCGGGGTCGAGCCCGATCAGCTCCAGCAGCTCGGCCGCTCGGGTGCGGGTGCGCTCCTTCTTCCAGCCGAGCAGCTGCGGGACGGCGCCGATGTTCTCGCTGATCGTGCGGTGCGGGAAGAGGCCGATCTGCTGGATCACGTAGCCGATCTCCCGCCGCAGCTGCGCCGGGTCGCGGTCGCGGACCGAGCGCTCGCCGATCAGCACGTCGCCGGAGGTGATCTCGACGGTGCGGTTGACCATCCGCATCGCCGTCGTCTTGCCGCACCCCGAGGGGCCGACCAGGACGCAGATCTCGCCGGCCGGGACCTCCAGCGTCAGCCGGTCGACCGCCGGCTCGCCGTCCTTGCCGTAGCGCTTCGTCGCTTCCTCGTAGCGGACGGCGGAGGCCTGCGGGTGCTCGCTCACAGCCCCAACCCTCTCGCACGCTCGGCGGCGCGGGCGACGATCTCCTCCTGGTCGGGCACCTCGCCGCCGCGCATCAGCACCCGCCCGGCGACCACGACGGTGTCGACGACCGCGCCCGAGGCCGCGTAGACGAGGTCGGCGACGAGCTCGCCGATCCCCAGCTCCGGAGCGTCGGGGCGGAGGAGGAGGAAGTCGGCGGCTGCCCCGGGCTCCAGCGATTCGGCGCCGAGCAGCGGCGCGCGGGCGCCGGTGGCGACCGCCCAGGCCTCGGCCGCGTCGATCGCGGTGGGGTCGCCGGCGGCGTGCTTCTGGGCGAGAGCGAAGACCTTCAGGTCGGCGAGCAGGTCGAGCGAGTCGTTGGAGCCGGCGCCGTCGGTGCCGAGCCCGACCGCCACGCCCGCGGTCCGCGCCGCGGGGTGGGGGAAGACGCCGCCGACTGCAAGCTTCATGTTCGCCACCGGATTGGTTACTACGGTGGCGCCCCGCTCGGCGATCAGCGCCAGCTCCCCGGGGTCGAGCCAGACGCCGTGGGCGAGGACGGTGCGCTCGCTCAGCAGGCCCAGCCGGTCGAGGTAGGCGGCCGGCCGCTCGCCGTGCTCGGCGAGGCAGTCCTGGACCTCCTGCTCGGTCTCGGAGAGGTGGATCTGGACCGGCAGGCCACGCTCGGCGCTGAGCTCGCCGATCCAGCGCAGCGACTCTTCGCTGACGGTGTAGATCGCGTGCGGGGCGAGCGCGGGGGTGATCTCCGCCCCGCACTCCGAGAGCGCCTCGAGGCTGCGGTGCGCCGAGGCGCGCAGCGTCTCCGGGCTGCCGTCGAGGTCGAACAGCGGCGCCCCGATCGTCGCCCGGATCCCGGCGTCCGCCACCGCCCGCGCCGTCGCCTCGGGATGCCAGTACATGTCCCAGAAGCGGGTCGTGCCGCCGCGCAGCATCTCCGCGCAGGCGAGGCGCGCCCCCCAGTAGACGTCCTCGTCGGAGAGCTTCGCCTCGACCGGCCAGATCTTCTCTTCCAGCCACGGCATCAGCGGCAGGTCGCCGCCGGAGCCGCGGAACAGCGTCATCGCCGCGTGGGTGTGGCCGTTGACGAGCGGCGGCACCAGGTGCGCGCCGGCGGCGTCGAGCACCTCGTCGCCGGGCTCCGCCCGCACCTCCGGCCCGATCGCCGCGATCGCCCCGTCCACGCAGCGCACGCCGATCCGCTCGCCCTCGCGCAGCGCGTTCTCGACCGCCAGCGTCATCGCCTGTCGCTTTTGTATGGGATAGCCGTACAAAAGCGACAGGCCCTCATCGCCCCACCGCCCCGAGTCGCGGCAGCACGGCCTCCAGCCCTTCGCGCAGGCGCTCGGCGTTGATCAGCCGGTCGGCTTCCATGCCGGCGGTGCTGACGACCTCCTCGGCGAGCCCGTTGGCGAGGTTGTCGACGACGCACAGCGCCGCGTAGTCGAGCCCCAGCTCGCCGGCGACGACGCACTCGGAGGCGATCGTCATCCCGACCACGTCGGCGTGCGCCGCGATCAGCCGGATCTCCGCCGGAGTCTCGAAGCGCGGCCCCCGCGCCTGCCAGTACACGCCGCCGTCCCGCGGCGCCTGGCCACCCTCGCTCCAGGCCTCGATCACTTCCTCGCGCCAGCGCCGGTCGAACCCCGGCGCGGAGTGGGCGCGGGCGTCGGCGAAGATCGAGTCGCCGAGGTTGAGGGCGATGAAGTCGTCGGGGCAGACGAGGGCGCCGACACCCAGATCCGACCGCAGCGAACCGACCGACCCGATCCCCAGGACCCGGTCGCAGCCCTGCTCGAGCAGGGCGCGCAGGTTCGCCTCGTGGTCGATCTCGTGGGGGAGGACGAAGCCGTCCTCGCTGCCGTGACGCTGCACGATCGCCGCCCCCTGCGCGGCCGCCGCCGCGGTGATCTTCTCGCCGCCTGGCCCCAGCGCGTTGCTGCCGAGGATCACCGCCAGTCGTCCCATCCGCCGATCCTATGCGCCGCGGTGGGCCCGGAATGCCGCCGCGGCCTCGTCGTGGTCGACGATCGGCTCGGGGTAGTCGAGGCGGTCGAAGCCCTGCGCCCGCCAGGGCCGGAAGATCACCTTTCCCTCGACCGACTCCAGCTCGGGGAGGTAGCGGCGCACGTACTCGCCGGCGGGATCGAACCGCTCCGCCTGCCGCACCGGGTTGAGGACGCGGTTGGGACGGGTGTCGTTGCCGGTCCCCGCCACCCACTGCCAGTTGCCGGCGTTGTTGGCGATCTCGCCGTCCGTGAGCAGGTCCCAGAAGTGCCGGGCGCCTTCCCGCCAGTCGACGTAGAGGTCCTTGCAGAGAAAGGAGGCGACGGTCATCCGCGCGCGGTTGTGCATGAAGCCCTCCTCGGCCAGCTGCCGCATCGCCGCGTCGACCAGCGGGTAGCCGGTGCGGCCCTCGCGCCAGGCCTCCAGCGTCCGCTGCGAGCGCGACCAGCGGTCGCGGCGCGGCCGGTAGTCGCGGCGGGGGAGCGACGGCGTTGCCGCCAGCACCTGGTGGTGGAAGTCGCGCCAGCAGAGCTGCCGCACGAAGGCGCCGTCGCCGGGCCGGTCGCCCGCCTCGCGGGCCAGCTCCAGCGGCGAGACGCAGCCCCAGCGGATGTGGGCGCTGAGGCGGGAGGTGCCGTCGCCGGCCAGGTCGTCGTGCCGCTCCTCGTAGTCGCCGAGGCCGTCGCGCAGGAACGAGCGCATCAGCCTGCGCCCCTCGCTCTCGCCGCCGGGCAGCCGCCCCGGCGAAGGCCGTGCGCCGGCCGCTCGGGACGCGGCGAGGAGCGAGTCGAGCGAGGGCAGCCGGCCCGCCCTCAGCTTCGCCGGCACCGCGAGCTTGCGCGGCGCGCCCAGCCGCTGCCGCCACGGCAGCTCGCTCCAGGCCCGGTGGTAGGGGCTGAAGACCTTGAAGTGATCGCCGCCACCCGGGGTCACCGCCCCCGGCGCCACCACCGTCACCCCCGGGTGCGCGCTGAACTCGATCCGCTCCTCCTCGCAGGCCCGCGCCAGCCGCTCCTCCCGCCGCCGCGCGTAGGCGCTCCAGTCGGCGCTGACGTGGATCGCGCCGGCGCCGGCCTCCCGCGCCACCGCGACCGCCTCGCGCACCGGGTCGCCGCGCCGGACGAAGAGGCGCCCGCCCACTCGCCGCAGCGCCCCGTCCAGGTCCCGCAGCGCCTCGAGCATGAAGGCGACCCGGTTCGGCGCCGCGAAGCGCGAGGCCAGCAGCCGCTCGTCGAAGACGAACAGCGGCACCGTCCGCTCCGCCCTCGCCGCGGCGACCAGCGCGGGGTGGTCGCGAACCCGGAGGTCCCGGTTGAAGAGGACGACGGCGGTTTCGATTCCCATATGTTGCGGTAATGGAGCGAGGGACGATGGGGAGCGAGGAGAGGGAACGACCTGACTCCGGGCGCGACGAGACCGAGGAGGAACGTCTCGACCGCAACCTCAACGAGATGCTGCAGGAGCTGCGGGTCGCCCTACCCGGCGTCCAGGTCCTCTTCGCCTTCCTGCTCGCGGTCCCCTTCGCGCAGGGCTGGGAACACATCACCGGCTTCCAGAAGGGCGCCTACTTCGGGACCCTGATCTGCACCGCGATCTCGGCGGTGATGCTGATCTCGCCGACCGCCTACCACCGGCTCACCTTCCGCTACCAGCAGAAGCGCAAGCTGGTCTTCTACTCGAACCGCTTCTCGATCATCGGCCTCACCTTCCTGGCCCTGGCGATGACCGGCGCGATCATGCTGATCACCGACTTCCTCTTCGGCAGCACCGCGACCGTCGTCACGACCGTGGCGACGGTGCTGGTCTTCAGCGTCTTCTGGTTCGCGCTGCCGCTGCAGCGGCGGCTCAGCCTCTCGGCCGGGCAGGAGCCTCTAGGCAAGCCCGCAGACGACTGAGCGCCGCTTCGAGCTCGTCGAGGTAGGGCAGCTCCGGAGCCTTCTCGCGCAGCAGCGCCAGGTCCGCGTCCCAGACCTCGAGCTTCAGCTCGAGAGGGACATTGAACTCGTCGCGCACGGACTCGCCTTCGTCGGCGTAGGTGGCGGCGAGCGTGCTCGAGTTGGTGAGCTTGTCGGCGGCGTAGATCGCCAGCGCCTCTTCCTCGGCGGCCGCCACCCGTTCCCGGTGCTCGGCCTTGCGCTCGCGGTAGGACTCGATCGATTCGTCGTCGGTGAGGGCGCCGACCAGGCCGGCCACCTCGTCCCCGAACCCCACCCGCAGCTCGTCGAGCGTCGTCTCGGAGTCCTCGACCACGTCGTGCAGGAGCGCCGCCGCCAGCACCTCGTCCCGGTAGCCGAGCTCCTCGAGCCGCGCCGCCACTGTGATCGGGTGGTCGACGTAGGGCATCCCGCCGCTGCCGTTGCGGACCTGGCCGGCGTGCGCGGTGCGCGCCTTCTCGAGCGCCGCCTTGACCAGTGGCGAGCGCTCTGCGGCGGCCTCGATCCTCTCAGCCGGGGACACGCCGCCAGCCTAGACGATCGGTTGCGGGAGGCTCCCCGCGAAGGATCAGGCGGTTGCGGCGGCGCGCGGCGCCCGCGCCGGCAGCTCGTACTCGGCCCGCTCGGCGGCCATCTCCACCGTCCCGGGGTCGCCCCCCATCGCCACCCACCGCTCCCGCGCTTCGACCCCGAGCTGGTCGAGCTGGTCGTCGGAGTGGAGCGGGTCGTGATGGAAGAGGACGGTCCGCCGGGCGCCGGTCCGCCGCGCGAAGCTGAGCGAGTGCTCCAGCGCCGAGTGGCCCCAGCCGACGTGGTTCGGGTACTCGGCGTCGGTGTACTGGCCGTCGTGGATCAGCAGCGAGGTGTCCCGCGCCAGCTCGAAGCCGGAGATCCAGTCCTCCTCGAGCGCATCGAGGTCGGCGCCCAGCGCCGGCTCGTGGTCGGGGATGTAGGTGAGCGAGGAGTCGCCGTCGTCGATCCGGTAGCCGAGGGTGGGCCCGCGGTGGGCCACCGAGGCGGAGCGGATGCGGGCCGAGCCGATCTCCCACTCGCTCTCCGGGGTGTGGCGGAAGGAGACGTCGCAGGGCAGCTCGCGGACCTCGACGGGGGAGAGGGGCGCCGAGATGTAGCGGGCGATGCGGTCGCGCAGCGAGGCCTCGGGCGAGGCGGGCCCCCAGATCACGATCTCGGTCTGCGGGCGGAAGGCCGGGGCGAAGAAGACGAGGCCCTGGATGTGGTCGAGGTGGAGGTGGGTGAGGAGGATGTGGAGGCGGGTCGGCTCGTCGGGCAGGGCGAGCCCGAGGCAGCGGATCCCGGTGCCGGCGTCGAGCGCCAGCATCGAGCCGTCGGCGAGGGTGACGCCCACGCAGGAGGTGTTGCCGCCGTAGCGGATCGTTTCCGGCCCCGGGGCGGGAATCGAGCCTCGCGTGCCCCAGAGCTTGACCTTCATGCCGGCAGCGCCCCGTTGCCGGCGACCGCCGAGGGCCAGAAGACCGCGATCGCACCCTGCGAGCCGTGCGGCGTCTGGATCGGGAAGGCCGAGACCTCGACGTCGTGCTGCGTCCCGTCCGTCGAGCGCACCGTCAGCTCGGCGTGCGCCGGCCGCCCCGCCCGCACCGCTTTGACGATCGGCAGGTCGTCGTAGGGGATCGGCTCGCCCTGCTCGTCGAAGGGCCCGAACATCGAGCCCCACTCCTGCGGGCCGACCGTCCCCAGCTCCTCGAAGCGCTTGCCCAGCAGCATCCCGGCGGCCTCGTTGTAGAAGACGAGCAGACCGCCCTCGTCGACCAGGAAGGCAGGGGTCGAGAGGGCCGACATCAAATTGCGAGCAAGAATCAGCTCCAGGGGCCTCTGCGTCACAAATGACACTTTAGTTCGTCAGGTGAAGAGCGCCAGGGGGCGCGGATTTTGCGCAGAGGGGGCCAAGATGACCCAGGGTCTCCTCCGGGGCTCGACGACAGGGTGACTTTCGTCACTTAGCTTCTTTGATGCGATCAGCCGGCGGCTTCGGCGCTGCGCAGGCCGCCGCGGGCCCAGAGGGCGAAGAGCGCCGAGAGGGTGAGGGCGATCGCGAAGGCGGCGGCGACCAGGACCGGGTCGCCGGAGATGAGGCCGCGGCCCGCCTCGAGCACCGCGGTCACCGGGTTGACCGAGGCAACCGCGTGGATCCAGCCGCTGAGCAGGTCGAGCGGCACGTAGACCGGGGCGAGAAAGAGGACGAGGAAAGTCGGGAACTGCATCAGCGGCCCGCCCTGGATCGAGCGCACCCGCAGCGCCACCCCTGCCGCCCAGAGGGTGGCGGCGACGTTGACCAGCGCCGCCAGCCCGTAGAGGCCGAAGACGTCGACCCCGCTGCCGTCGATCTGCATCCCCGCGACCAGCGCGACCGCGGTCAGGATCGCCCAGGTGACGAGGGAGCGGAGGAACGCCGCCAGCGCGTAGCCGGCGACGATGCCGCCGCGACGGCTCGCGGCGAGCATGTAGCGGCGCCCGAAGCCGCTCTCGAAGTCGCGCGCCATCGCGAAGCCGGTGAAGACGCCGCCGAAGGCCGCCGACTGCAGCAGCACGAAGACGAACTGGAAGGCGGTGTAGCCACTGGGGAAGTCGAAGCCGGGGACGTTGCCGATCGCCGCCAGGCCGCCGGCGAAGGAGACGAAGAAGAAGAGCGGGAACATCACCGCCGGCACCAGGAAGGCCGGGTTGGTGAGGAAGTTGTGGAAGCTGCGCCAGGCCACCGCGCGGGCGACCGCGGAGAAGTCGGCGGGGCGGTTCTCGCTCACGTGCGCACCAGCCTCGTCTTCAGGGCGGTCGAGGCCGCCAGCATCCCGACCGCGAGGATCGCCGCGGCGATCCCGAAGCCGAGGGCGAGCTCGCCGAGGTTCCAGCCTTCGATCAGCAGCGAGCGGAACGCCTGGAGGAGATACGAGATCGGGTTGACGCTGGCGATCGTGTGGAACCAGTCGGTGGTCAGGAGGTCGAGCGGCAGCGCCATCGAGGAGAGGAAGAGGAAGACGAAGAAGACCGGGAACAGCCCCTGGACCGCCTCGCCGGACCCGGAGCGCAGCGCCGCGAAGAGGCCGATCGTCCCGAAGGCGACGGTGATCGAGACAGAGAGGGCGAGGATGACGAGAGCGCCGGCGGGGCCGGCCGCGAGTTCGGCGCCGGCGAGCAGCCCGACCGCCAGGTAGGCGACCGCCTGCACGACCCCGAGCACGAAGGATCCGGCGAGCAGGCCGCTGAGCAGGGCCGCGCCGCGCAGCGGCGTCAGCGCCAGGCGGTCGAGGAAGCCGGTCTCGATGTCGCGGGCGAGGTCGGTGCCCGAGTTCATCACCGAGAAGAGGGCTCCCTGGATGAAGGGCACGGCGAGGAGGAAGGTGATGTAGGAGTCGGTGGGGAAGCCGGGGAGGTCGGTCGCGTCTTTGAGGCCGCCGGCGTTGACCGCGAGCAGGAAGAGCGGGAAGACCAGGGCGGGGACGATCTGCGCCGGCTGGCGCAGGGTCCGCAGCACCGAGCGGCGGGCGAGCTGACCCACCTGGATGCGGAGGCTGCCGCTCACGCCGAGCCGACCGCCTCGGTCTCCGCCGTCTCGGCCTTCTCCTCCCCCTCGGCGCCCTCGAGCGAGCGGCCCGTCTTGGCCAGGAAGACGTCGTCGAGCGAGGGGGCGTGCAGCTGCAGGTGCTCGATCGCGATGTCCTCGGCGTCGAGCGCCCGCACCACCTCGGCCAGCTGCGACTCGCCGCCCTCGAGGCGGACGGCGACGGCGCGCGGGGAGGAGCCGGCCCGCTCGCCGAAGCGGCCGAGGACCGCCGCCATCCGCTCGCGGTCGTTCGCCTCGCGGGGAATTGCCTCCACGGTCGGCCGGCCGATCTGCGCCTTCAGCTCCGCCGGGGTGCCCTCGGCGACGAGGTGGCCGTGGTCGATGATCCCGACCCGGTTGGCGAGCGCG